>SLGL01000391.1 GCA_007123785.1 Balneolaceae bacterium | reverse complement strand
ATGGGAATTCACGCAGGCGATTTTAATGATGACGGAAATCGCGATCTGATACTTGCCGGTAATCTGTTTAAAGTAAATCCGAGTTTTGGCGGGCGGCAGGATGCAAGCTACGGCCTGATGCTGCAAGGGAATAGCGGAGACGAGTTTAAATCGCTGAGCCTGAAATCGAGCGGACTCTTTCTCAGGGGTGAAGTTCGAAATATTACTCCGATTACAACAGCAGGGGATGAAAGAGTCTTTGCCGTGGCAAGGAACAATGGGCGGGTTCAGTTTTTCAGGTATTAATTTCTCTGTTTTGATGAGGCCGGCTTTTTCAGTAGCGTAGAATCATAACCGATCATCTAAACATTTATGGACAGAAGGAAAAGATCCGTTTTTCTGATACTATCCGGCACACTTTTCATCATGGTGGCCTGGTATTTTTTTATAAACAGGTCGGATATCTCTGATGATACGAATCTTTCAACTGAGGAGTTGGAAATCCGGGAAGGACAGAGATTATCCGTTCAGTATTGTTCCACCTGTCATCTCTATCCGGAGCCGGATATCCTTCCCAAAGATACCTGGATATCATCGGTGTTGCCGGCAATGGGTCCTAAAATGGGCATCTTCCGGCATGAAGTCAGGCCGTACCCGACCGAAAGAGATCCTTATCTTCCTGATGGATACTATCCAGCCGAACCGCAGCTAAGCAGGAGTGAGTGGCAGAAAATCATAGACTTTTATCATGAAGCTGCACCAGAAAAACTTTCAGAAGCTGACAGGAGTCCGGCCATTCGGATTGATTCACTTTTTTTTGATGTGAAAACAACAAACTACGAGCCCAACTCCACACCTAAAGTTACGGCCAGCCGGATTGAATCCGAAAACGGACTGATTTTTATTGGCGATGTAAATGAACGAAAATTGCTGATATTTGACCGCAATCTGGAGTTGATTCAATCTGTGGAGGTGGATTCTCCGGTCTCCGATATCCGGGTTATCAACAAAGAAAATGAGACAGGCCAAATCGATCTTCTGATTACGTTGATGGGAAACCTGCTACCCACCGATGCTCCCTCCGGTTCGATAAGAAAAATAACTTACAGTGTTGCAGAAAATGAGGTTATTTCGGATTCCCTGATTTGGGATGAGCTATCGAGGCCGGTGGAGGTCAAACCGACAGACCTGAATCAAAACGGCCTCAGGGATCTGGTGATCAGTGAATTTGGGCATCGGGCCGGTAAATTGTTATGGCTGAATAAATTAGAAGATGGCTCCGGGTACAGGCAGCATGTTTTATTAGATTCACCGGGCTGCATCGAAGCCAAAGTGACAGACTTTACCGGGAATAACCGGTTGGATGTTGTGGCATTATGCACACAGGCTGATCAGGCGATTTATCTGTTTGAGAATCAGGGTGGCGGCAAATTTCTTCAGAAAACTCTGCTTCAGTTTCATATAGCTGCGGGTTCCAGCTCATTCGAACTTCACGATTTCAACAACAACGGTCATCCGGATATTCTCTACACAAGCGGTGATAATGCCGATTATTCCACAGTTTTCAAGCCTTATCACGGGGTTTATATTTTTTTAAATGACGGTTACAACAACTTTGAAGAGGAGTGGTTCTATCCGGTTCATGGGGCTTTTAACGCGAAAGCCGCAGATTTTACTCAAAACGGAGAACTGGATGTCGCTGTGATCGGGTTTTATGCGGATTTTGAAAATAAACCTGAAGAAGGGTTTGTCATTTTTAAAAACGAAGGAGGGCTCAATTTTACACCCTACCATCATCCTGAAGCGTCAAATGGAAGGTGGATTACGATGGATGTTGCGGACTGGACAGGTAATGGGTACCATGACATCTTGCTTGGGAATTTTTCTGATGGATTTTTCGGAGCGTCCGACAGCACCCGGGAAGTGTGGAGTAATTCACCCCACTTTCTTTTACTGGAAAATAAGTCAGGCAGGTAATTGTACGCCGGACAGCTTGCCCGGCCTGGAAAGTTGCTGCACGGGGAAAGTAGCGGTTTGGGGCGATAGTCGTGTTTGCGGGCAAATGTAGTCCGGTTCGCTGAACCGGAAGGCTTGGTATCTGTTAAAAATCGAATGATTGAAGGTTCAGTTGAAAATTCTGGATTTTATAGTTCGTGTAGATATTTGCAAGATTCCGGGTTATCGGGTCAGCGACCCGATGTACGGGAAGGCTTGGTATCTGTTAAGAATCGAGAGATCGAAGGTTCAGTTTAGAGTTCTGGATTTTATAGTTCGTGTAGATATTTGCGAGATTCTGAGTTATCGGGTCAGCGACCCGTTGTACTTTTTAGTTGGTGATGCTCATGATGTATTCCCGGCTTCTGGGGACACGTTCGACCACATTTTCTGTCTCATCTTCGATATAGAAATACTCAATGGCCGAGTCCTGAGCTACTTTTAAAAACTCCTCCCAATCAATCTGGCCGGTACCCAAAGGTACATCAAGATCGCTGGGAGCCCGTCCTGAATAGTTGTGTTCGGCATCGTGGCTCAGGTCTTTCATGTGAACCAGCAGAATCCGGTCGGGATAGCTGCGAAGTACCTCAACCGGATCATGCCCGGGTTGAGCCACCCAAAAAGTATCTATTTGGAAATTTACATACTCCGGATCGGAATTCTGAACCATATAGTCATAGAGAGTGCCATCACCATAGGGACGAAATTCGTAGCCATGATTGTGATAAGCAAATTGAATGCCGTATTCGCTTAGTATTTTTCCTGCTTCAGTAAAATCACGTATTGCACGGCGTGTATCTTCAATATCAAACTCTCCTTCGTGTGGAATCCAGGCTACGCGGACAAATTTTGCCCCCAGAGTGAGTGCGTCTTCGGCCACTTCTTCGGTATTGTTGACCAGTGCATCGTAACTCACACCGTAGGAGGTAGCAATCATACCCCGCTCATCCAGCATCTGTCGCATCTCTTGAGCTGAGTACCCGAACAGATTCGAAAATTCGATGTTGGTGATTCCCATTTCTTTAATCATGTCGAGCGTTCCCGGAGTGTCTTCAGAAAACTGGTTGCGGAAGGTGTATGAAACCACACCGGGATCGGGCAGAAGCTGTTCACCCTGCTGGGCGTATGCCGTGCTGCGGTCGGTTTCGGGGATGAATGTTCCGATTAAAAAAAGGAAAGTTAAAGCGATTCGGAAAATCATGTTAAGTTGTTTAATTAAGTGTTTTATGGGTAAAATTTAGCGACAGGTAAATAACATCCTTATGAATAAAACTGGTTCAGTTTTGTTCCAGCTTTATGTGAATTCCCAATTCCAGTCCTCTCAGCTCTGCCAGGCCGCGCATCCGGCCTATGAGAGAGTATCCGGGAAAGGCATCTTTTTTCAGGTCATCCAGCATTTTATGACCGTGGTCAGGGCGCATGGGAATATTTACATCTTTACGGCCTTCGTCAAGTCTTCTTTTTTGCTCAATAACCAGTTCGTGCATAACAGCTGCCATATCCACCGAGCCGTCGAGGTGATCTGATTCATGAAACGTGCGGCCATCTTCGCGTAAAATATTCCTTAAATGGATGAAGTTGATTTTTGGGCCAAACCTTTTTGCCATTCCCGGCAGATCATTGTCGGGCCGCGCACCGTATGAACCAGTGCAGAGTGTAATACCATTTGAGGGGGAGTCAACCACTTCTGTCAGTGCTTTTGCATCGGCTTCGGTACTCACCACTCTCGGCAGGCCAAAAAGGGAAAAAGGTGGATCGTCTGGATGGATGGCAAGCCGGACACCGGACTCTTCTGCAACCGGTACCACTTCACGGAGAAAATGGTAGAGATTATTTTTCAGGTTTTCCGGACCTATTTGCTCATAACTGGCAAGTATCCCCCGGAATTCGTCCAGTGTGTAGCCCTCTTCTGAGCCGGGCAGACCGGCCAGGATCGTTTCCGTCAATGTATCTTTCTGAGAAGAACTGAGTTTTTGAAAAAACCCTTCAGCATCTCCAATCACTTTTTGACTGTATTCATCCCGGGCATCCGGGCGCTTAAGAATGAACAGATCAAAAGCAGCAAGGGCCGTTTCATCAAATCGCAGAGCCGTCGATCCGTCATACACTTCGTATTCCAGGTCGGTTCGGGTCCAGTCGAGAACGGGCATAAAGTTATAGCAGACTGTATCTATACCTGATTTTCCGAGGTTTCGGATCGATTGTTTGTAATTTTCAATATAGGATTCAAAGCCTTTTACTTGTCGTTTAATATCTTCGTGGACCGGAATGCTTTCTACAACCGACCATCGCAGGCCGCTTTTTTCGATTTCTTTTTTTCTTTTTTCAATTTCATCAGTGGTCCAGACAGCGCCAATCGGTAAATGATGCAGTGCAGTAACAATACCGGTAGAGCCGGTTTGGCGAATTTCCTGCAGGGTGATTTTGTCGTATGGCCCGTACCACCTCCAGGTCTGTTCCAGTTTTGGGATGTTTGAATTCATTTTTTGAACCATGTTATGGATTATTCAGAAAAAATCTTGACCGTTTAAAGTTACTTGTTTATAATATACAAAATAAAGCTTTACCGGTTAAGGTGAATATCAGAAATTCTAATGGTGTTGTAAAATGCCAGGTTGAAAAATCATGCAAAAATTATTGGGGATCAAAAGAGTTCTTGATGTCTTACGATGATGCTTATCTTAACTGTGCTCATTTTAATTATTTAACAGTTTACTTAATAGATGAAATATTTAGAAAAGCTGTTTTCTCTGGATGGGAAAGTGGCAATGGTAATTGGTGGAAGTGGTGTGCTTGGCGGTGAAATTTGTATGGCACTGGCTGGTGCAGGAGCGAAGACAGCCGTTTTTTACAGCGGAAGCAAAGAGAATGCTGAAGATCGTGCAAATAAAATAGAACAGATAGGCGGTGAGGCCATGATTAGCAAGGCCAATGTTAAGAATGAAGATTCTATATCTGCTGCCATCGATGAGGTTGAAAATAACTGGGGGCGGGTTGATATTCTTGTAAATGCCCCGGGTGTAAATTCCACTACTCCGGTAATGGATATTTCCGAAGAGGAGTGGAATCATATTCTGGATATCAATCTGAAAGGTGCGTTTTGGGCCAGCAGAATAGCAGCCCAAAAGATGATTGACAGGGGAGAGGGTGGCAGTATCATTAATATTTCGTCGGCTTCATCTGAAATTCCACTCTCGAAAGTGATGACCTACAGCATCTCCAAAGCAGGGATGAACAATATGACCCGCTTTATGGCGAGAGAGTGGGCACCTCACAAGATCAGGGTAAATGCTGTAATGCCCGGCTTTTTCCCCGCCGAACAGAATAGAAAAATATTGACAGAAGAACGTCAAAAAGCCATCTTTGGCCATACTCCAATGAATCGTTACGGGGAAGCGGATGAACTTGCAGGCATTATAGTCTGGCTTGCATCAGAAAATGCTTCTTCCTTTGTAACAGGTGCAGTTCTGCCTGTTGATGGAGGTTTTACGGCGATGACGATTTAAGAGATGGGTTTACTTTAATCTGTAACTGGTTCTTGTGGAACAGACTCCGGAAAAAAATTCTTTTTCAGGTTTGATTTATCGTTAATAAATCAGAACATTTCAGCGAAACGAGCCGATGGATAAATTTGCGCAAAGACCCATTAACAAAATACTTCACCAGATTTTTACTGAGATTTAAAATAAGATGACCAGAAAAGAAATAACGGAACGTGTAGAAAAGGAAAAGGCAGTAGCCGTACTTCGCTTTGAAGATAAAAGACAGTTTGAACCTCTTTATGAGGCACTTTATGAAGGGGGGATTAAAGTGCTCGAAATCACGATGACAGTGCCGGGTGCGATCGAACTGATCAAAAAAGCAGCTAAAATTGCTTCGGATGATGTGATTTTGGGAGTCGGGTCTGTAATCACCGCTGAAGATGTGCGAAAAACTGTGGATGCCGGTGCCCGCTTTATTGTAAGCCCCATCGTAAAAGATGAGGTCATCAATGAAACCAATAAACTGGATGTGCCAGTGATGCCCGGCGCATTTACACCCACCGAAATTCAGCATGCCTGGGATTCAGGAGCGGATATCATCAAAGTTTTTCCGGCAGACATTGTTGGTATGCCATTTATCAAAGCGGTTAAAGCTCCGCTGCCACATCTGAAGTTGATGCCGACCGGCGGGGTCTCTTTAACAAATGCCAATGAGTGGATTGCTGCCGGTGCTTGTGCGGTGGGAGTGGGCAGCGCTCTGACCGATAAAAAAGCTATCGCCGCAGGTAATTTCGACCAGATACGAAAAAACGCCGAACTGCTACTGGAAAACCTGGCAACGGTACCGGATTAGCGATTCATCAGACTCAAGGCATAAACGGAGTAAAGAAAAATTTTATAAAAAAATTTCAAAAGATCATGAACAATATTGTAACCTTCGGAGAATATATGCTCCGGCTTTCAACACCCGGTTATTCAAGGTTTCTGCAATCTGACGAATTCATTATCACATTTGGCGGAGGTGAGGCAAATGTAGCTGTAGCCCTCTCCAATTTTGGTGAAAATGCTTTTTTTGTGAGCCGGTTCCCGAAACATGAAATCGGGGAGATGGCATTTCAGTCTTTGCGAAGATACGGAGTAAAAACCGATTACATTCTGCGCGGCGGCGACAGGCTGGGAGTGTACTTTCTGGAAACCGGGGCCAGCCAGCGTCCTTCCAAAGTGATTTATGACCGGGCCGATTCTGCTGTAAATGAGATGGATGGCAGCATGGCCGATTGGGACAAGATTTTTGAAGGCAAACAGTGGTTTCACTGGACCGGAATTACCCCTGCACTTGGTAAAAAGCCTCAGCAAGCGGTTGTTGCGGCCTGCAAAGCGGCTAAAAAAGCGGGAGTAACCATCAGCTGCGATCTCAATTTTCGGAGTAAACTCTGGACAGAAGAGGAAGCACAGTCTGTGATGAATCCCCTTATGGAATATGTGGATGTATGCATCGCCAACGAGGAGGACGCACAGCGAAGTCTCGGGTTTGAAGCCGGCAAAACCGATGTGGAAGGCGCTGAACTCGATGAATCGGGATATTATCAGCTTGCCAGAGAGTTAAAATCTCATTACGGTTTTCAAACGGTTGCCATCACCCTGCGCGAAAGCTTTTCAGCGAGCATAAACGGATGGAGTGCAGTGCTGCATGATGACAAAGATTGCCAGGATCCGGTTCGTTCAACCCGCTACGAAATTCATATCGTGGATCGCGTAGGCGGCGGAGACTCTTTTGCTTCCGGCCTGATCTACGGACTGCTGAACAAAAAAAGCACCAAAGACGCCCTGGAATATGCCGTGGCAGCTTCCTGCATGAAACACACCATTCCCGGTGACTTTAACCTGGTAAGTGTGGAAGAGGTGGAAAAACTGGTTCAAAGCGGCGGCTCGGGAAGGGTGGAGCGATGATTTACGTAAGTGAAAAGGCTAAAGTGAAAAGAAGCAGGTATCTGAATTGAAAATATATCTAAATGATTTCTGTGAAGTTCATGAAGAAAAACCTTGTTAGCCAATGACACTAATTTTCACTTTTCACTTTTGCCTTTTCACTCCATTCCAATACTTGATACTCACTACTGAAATACTCTAATTAACCATGAAAAAACCATTCATTCACGAAGATTTTCTTCTTCACAACGACACTGCTTCCGAGCTTTTTCATGAATTTTCCGAGGAGCAGCCTATTATTGATTATCATTGCCACCTTCCGCCGGATCAGATCGCCAAAGATATCAACTTCAGGAACCTGACTCATATCTGGCTGGACGGGGACCACTACAAATGGCGGGCTCTCAGATCTTGTGGAGTGGATGAAAAGTACATAACCGGGAATGCAACAGACAAAGAGAAATTTTTCGCCTGGGCAGAAACGGTCCCCAAAACGCTCCGAAATCCTCTCTATCACTGGACTCATATGGAGCTGAACCATCCTTTCGGAATTACCGACCGTCTGCTGAATGGTGAAACAGCAGAAAGCATCTGGGAAGAGTGCAACGAAATGCTTGCACAGCCCGGATTTTCTGTCCGTGGCCTTCTTAAAAAAAGTAGGGTGAAAGTGGTGGGCACTACGGATGATCCTACCGATTCTCTGAAACACCATATTGCTTTTAAAGAAGAGGAAGGAACAGAATGTATCATGGTGCCAACGTTTCGACCTGATCGGGGAATGGAAATTGAAAATGGAGATGAATTCCGTGCCTGGGTTCAAAAGCTGGAAAATGCTGCCGGTATGAATATTACTACATATAGCCAGTTTATTGAAGCGTTGAAAAAGCGCCATGATTTTTTTGATTCACTTGGGTGTAAAGCTTCCGATCACGGTGTGGACCGGCCTTACGCAGATCCTTATACCGAGAAAGAGATTCGTACTATTTTCACAAAAGTGATGGCTGGAAAAGTGCCCGATGAATCCGAGGTCCGGAAATTTAAATCGGCATTTCTTTACGAATGCGGATTAATGGATCACGAAAAAGGGTGGGTGTTTCAGTTCCATATCGGAGCGCTGCGAAACAACAATACCCGTAAACTGAATGAACTGGGCCGAGATACCGGTTTCGACTCGATGGGTGACTTTTTAATTGGCGAGAAACTTTCAGCCCTGCTCGATCGGCTCGACCAGGAAGACCGGCTTCCGCGTGTGGTTCTCTACAACAACAATCCACGCGACAACGAACTATTTGCCACCATGATTGGCAATTTCCAGGATGGAACTATCCCCGGCAAGCTTCAGTACGGCCCGCCCTGGTGGTTTCTCGATCAGATCGACGGAATTGAAAAACAGGTAGAAGCACTATCGAACATGGGCATTTTGAGCCTGTTTATCGGTATGACCACCGATTCCCGCAGTTTCCTCTCCTTCCCCCGGCACGATTATTTCAGGCGAATACTTTGTAATATTCTGGGCGATGACATAGAGCGGGGACTTATCCCAAACGACCGCCTTCTGGTCGGCAAAATGATTGAAAATATCAGTTACCACAATTCGGTGAACTTTTTCCGGTTTGATGTCTGACCGTTTTTGGCCGGATACAATCTGTCGTTGCGGATCAAGTCACCTCAACATTAAAATAATACCTTTATGATGTTTCTACGCACCATCAAAATTCTGCTGGTTGTTTTGGTGGTCCTTGCCGAGGGGCTTTATGGCCAGGATCAGCTTAATGTGATCCAGGGTGAATCATCCAACAACCGGTGGATTCACTTCAGCGATGCACCCAACTCCCTCTATCATCACATCGCCGGAGAGGCGATGGAGATGCTCAAAGAACGCGCAGACAAGGTTTCCTCTCTTCAAACAACAAATGACTGGCTGCAATATCAGCAGGAAACGAAAGAGGTGCTTATGGAAGTGCTGGGTCCGTTTCCTGAGAAAACAGACTTAAATCCCCGAATTACCCGAACCATTGAAAAAGAGGGATACCGGGCAGAGCATATCGTTTTTGAGTCCCGTCCGGAATTTTACGTGACTTCTACACTTTTTTTACCTGATGATATTGTGTATCCGGCTCCTGCTGTCATCTACCTGAGCGGACATACCCAGGATGGCTACCGCTCACCAACTTATCAGCATAAAATGCTGAACCTTGTTAAGAAGGGATTTATCGTTTTTGCAGTTGATCCGGTAGGGCAGGGTGAACGTATCGAATATTTTGATCCCGAAACCGGAGAATCGATTGTCGGTGGCCCTACCCGGGAACACTCCTATGCGGGGGTTCAGGCGTTTATAGCGGGCAGCTCGCTGGCTTCCATCATGACCTGGGATGGTATCCGCGCGGTGGATTACCTGCTCACCCGTGATGAGGTAGATCCTGAACGGATCGGGATGACCGGGCGATCGGGCGGAGGTACGCAAACGGCCTACATCGCCGCAGTGGACGATCGGGTTTACGCCGCTGCGCCAGAAGCTTACATCACCACGTTCACTCGGCTGCTTCAATCCATCGGCCCACAGGATGCAGAACAAAATTTACCTCATGGCATCGCACGAGGAATTGATCATGCTGATTATCTTCATGTTCGAGCACCCAATCCCACTCTTTTAATCGCCACAACCGAAGATTTTTTCAGCATTCAGGGCGCCAGAGAAAGTGCTGCAGAAGTGTCGAGAATGTTTGAAGCTCAGGGAGCAGCGGATCATTTTGAAATGGTGGAAGATGGCGGAGGACACCAGTCTACCCGTAAAAACCGGGAAGCGATGTATGCTTTTTTTCAGAATCATCTCGGTAATCCAGGCAGCTCAGAAGATCTGGACGTGGAAATTCTGAGCAATGAAGAGATTCGTGTAACCGAAACAGGTCAAGTATCCACTTCTCTTGGAGGGGAAACGGTACAATCCATCAGCCAAAAACTGGCAGAGGAGCGAATAACCCGACTTGAAAATTCAAGAGTGAATAACGGGGATCACATTTCCGAAGCTATTGCCAGGGCAAAAGAACTTTCCGGATTCCGGGATCCCGGCACTCCCGAAGCACCTGTTTTTACGGGGCGGATTGACCGGGAGGATTACACTATTGAAAAATATTTTACTCAGGGTGAGGGCGATTATATTTTGCCTTTCCTGCTTTTTGTACCAGGGAATAGTAACGAAAAAGCGGTGATCTATCTTCACCCGGAAGGCAAATCTGCTGAAGCCTCTGAAAATGGTGAGATTGAATGGTTCGTGAAAAAGGGATTCACGGTTTTAGTGCCTGATCTACCGGGTGTGGGTGAGCTTGGCAGCAGTGATATGGCCAACTACGGGGCGCAGGTCAAACAGTTTGATCCCGTTTCATATGATGTCTGGCCGGCGTCGGTTATGATTGGGCGAAGTATCACAGGAATTCATGCAGGTGATATTGTAAGATTGACAAGATTGTTGAAAGATACTTTTGGAGCTGACGAAATCCTGGGAGTGGCAAGGCAGACGATGGCTCCGGCTCTGCTTCACGCCGCGGTATTT
>SLGL01000191.1 GCA_007123785.1 Balneolaceae bacterium | reverse complement strand
TAGTAATCCAGAGTTCCGATTCATCCGGCGATATGGCAATTCCTTCAGCACCATGATCCGCTTCAACCAGTGCAATGACTTCTTCTGCTTCAAGGTCAATGACGCTCATTGTGCCATAATCAATATTGGCTACAAAAGCCCTGGTATTGTCTGAAGATAGCTGAACGATATGAGAACGTTCCTGGTCTGTAGTTATCACTTTTACGATTTCGTCGGTTGGCATATGCAGCACAATGAGTGCCTGTTGCCCTTCTGCGGTAACCGCAAGATGTTCTCCGTCATCAAACCAGGCAAGGCCGTGAGGACGGGTATATTCACCAAGGTCAATTTCCCGGTCAAGTTCACCGGTTTGCAGGTTTATCACAGTAAGAGTATGTCCCGGATCACCATCATATTCCCCGTAATTAGATACAACTGCAATGGAACCATCGGGTGAAATAGCCGCTTCATGAGGAGCCACACCCGTTGGAAGTGTACTCAGAACTTCCCGGCTGGCTATATCAATAATCATCGCTGTGTAATCGGATTTGTTAAGGACGACCAGTGTACCGGAATCATCTGTTCTTTCTAATGTATCAGATTCAGCGCATCCTATAGTTATGATAAACATTAATATAGATACAGTCAGAATTAACAGTCTGGAAAAGCAGCGGGGAAAAAACTGGTAGTGTGAATACTTCATGGATATTTCTCCAATTTGATTAAACTTTACTGAATGTAATCAAACAGAGCGTTTCACGAAAATTATAAGGATGATGGTATCAACAGTGGTATAATTTTTTGAAATTCTTAAGAGTGTTAGAATATGATTTGGAAACCATATATTAATGTGTTCAGAATGCTTATAAGAATAGAACCAGGTTGTCGGGTATCTCTAAATTAACAATGACTAAAAATAAAATGATTATCGAATGAAGGCCGTAACGCAAAATTTTCCCAGATTATTTCTGGCCGTCTTGTTTACATTTTTATTAAACAGATTCACATCCGTACCACTCCTTCAACTTTCCTTTACTGAAGAGATAACTGATAATATTGTACAGATTACCACAAAGCCCGATCGTGAAGAATGGCGAATTCAACCCTGGACGGAGGATAACCGTTACTGGCAGTATAAGGGAGAGCCCATTATGCTGCTGGGAGGGTCAGATCAGGACAACCTTTTTAATCATCCGAATATCGGTTCAGCCGGCCTCGAAGCCCACCTGAATCTACTTGTTTCAGTAGGTGGAAATTATGTGCGTAATACAATGTCGAGCCGCGACCGCATTGATCCCGATAGCGATCTTTATAACGACATTAATCGATACCCTTTCTATTATGATGAAGAAGCAGGACTTTATGATCTCGACAGGTGGGACGAGACCTACTGGGAGCTTTTTAAAGACTTTCTGAGAATGACCGCCGAACTTGATATCATCGTTCAAATCGAGGTTTGGGATCGCTGGGATATGGGTGAGGTATGGGAAGGAGCTTATGCTGCCGAGGCATGGTCTGCCCATCCCTATAATCCCCGCAATAACATGAACTACACAGAAGAGAATACCAACCTTTATGAAGACCACTGGGAGAGATATCCAATATTTCGTACGATACCTCAGCTTGACGATTCTCCCATTGTGCTGTCTTATCAAGAGGCGTTTGTATCCAGACTTCTTGATCTAACATTTGATTATGGACATATTCTCTATTGTATCAGTAACGAAAGTACGGCAGAGGAAGAGTGGAGCCGCTACTGGGCTCATTTTATCCATCAAAAAGCTGATAGTGCCGGAGTTGGTATATCTTTGACAGAAATGTGGAATCAGCACGACCTCACTCATCCGATGCATCTGCGAACATTCAACTATCCCGAACTTTTCGATTATGTGGATACATCCCAGAATAACCATCTGAATGGTCAAACCCACTGGGATAACATGCAGGCTGCCCGGCAGATGGTAGCTGAACCACCGCGACCGATGAATAATAACAAGATATACGGAGGAGAAGCTCTTGGCAGCGGTGTTATTGAAGGTACCAACAGATTCTGGCGGAATATTCTTGGCGGTGTATCATCATCACGGTTTCACCGCCCGGGCCCGAGTGATGGTTATATCGGTATTGGTTTAAATGAATTAGCCCAGATCCAAATACGAAGTGCAAAACTCTTGCTGGATGAGTTTAACGTGTTTCGTGCCGAACCGGATGCAGACAGCAGCCTGCTGGGTAACCGTGAAGAGAATGAAGCATATCTTGCATATATCTTTCGAGAAAAATACGCCGTTTATTTCCCGGATGGCGGTTCGGTTAATCTTGACTTGTCTCAATATGAGGGCAACCTGACTATAAACTGGCTAAACATCGATGAAACTGAATGGAAAGAGAGGATGGATCTTGTTACTGATCACTCTGAAATAAATCTGACGACACCTTCTGCAGGACAGTGGATTGCACTGGTCACGCTACAATAATAATTAAATCTATATCGAAAATTTAATTCAAAATTACATTAATGCAGTCCTGCCAGTTTTGATAATATTCTCGAAAGTAATGCCACAGGATATTCGTTTTTAAATGGATTTTGACAGCAAGCAGACGATGTATCCACACCACCGTCAATCGGCTGCTGATGATAATGAATCCTGTTCCGGGTTTTGTTATAGGCGGACCCCAATCCGGCCAGCAGGATGGATGTGACTATTCCTCTGACCTTCTTGCTGCATCCTATCTTGATCACTTGTACAGCTCCCCCACTATCGAAGTGATCCTAACCCGCATTTCTCACACTAAAATTATTTAAAAACGAAATGCACTTAATTGTTATCAACTTATAATTCAATATAAACTTTTTTTAAAAAACACCCTGTCAAACGCTGCGAAATTTAGCTGTGAGCTGCGTTGTCCCAAAAATGGTTTGCT
>SLGL01000156.1 GCA_007123785.1 Balneolaceae bacterium | reverse complement strand
TTGGCCACAATTACAGGCAGGTTTTTTCTCCTGAGAAAATTAACCGTTTTGTTAATATCGCGGTTCCAGTCGAACCCTTCATCATCCAAGAAGACGAATGCACGTATATCCTCGATATCATCCAGGTCAAGATCGGCCACTGCAATTCGTTCAATGCCGGAGTGCAGAATTGATTCTGCAGAGTTTTCCGTTCCGAGAAAGGCAATTCTCCCCTCTTTAATCTTCAGCTCAAGAAACTGCTTCGCCAACATCCCGGATGTAATAATCTCCTCTTCCTTGAGGCTGTTTAAGCCCAGTTCTTTGAAAGCCTGAATCTGCTGTAGCTGGCTTCGTGATGCATCATTTGTAAGTACCCTTAGTGTGATTCCTTCATCCCGAAGGTAATGGATTGCTTTCTCAACACCGGAAATAAGTCCCCGGTGATTTTTTAAAACGCCGTACGAATCAATAAAAACAGCTTTAAATTCCCGGGCTAACCATGAAAAAGATATTTTTTCCATAATTCAAGTGATTAAAAGTTTAATGCATTTAAAAGTGGTTCAGGGTTGAATTTTTCATCAATGGTTGGCAAATGCTCATTGTAGACATCCTGCTGTAACCGGGTTGCAAAAAGCTCATGAAAAAAGTAACGGCCATATTTTATAACATAATTGAGTAGAAAAAACCGGTACGTTTCTTTCAAATAGAGAATTTCAACTTCTTTTAACGGATATTCTTTGTGATACGCCTGCAAAAACAGAATAAACCGATCTTCCATAAAACGGTCAATTTCGTAAGTGAACAGTGTTTTATCTCCAACTTCTGATACAATCCGGCTGAAAAAATAAAAATCCATCATACGTGAACTCACCCGAAACCAGTCGTAGTCCCATCGTGAGTAGAGTTCGAAGTTAGGTGTAACAGAAAAATTACCGATGTTCCAATCTACAAAAACCGGAATACTGTCGAGTTTATCTGCCTCAAGCTGTTCTACATTTTTCAAAAAAGTGTTGCACTGCTTCCGGATCAGGTCCAGGTGCATACGATGTTCGTGCTGCCCTTCTTTCGTTTCGAGAATATCCAGCAGATGGTAAATATCCACATGCAGGGTTTTGGAAGACGGAGGAAGAGTGTTTCGTATGCTGTTACACGCTTTATGGAACCGGGCAAAAGACTTTGCAAGTTTAACGATCTGATCATCATTTAGCCGCTTGGGTAATTTTTTTTTCACTCGCATCGGCCTGTAAAATACAACCCATGCATCAATCAATGAACTTTGATGGCGGTGCACATAAAGAGAATTCCCTTTTATAAGCGAACGGGCCAGTACATTTTCAAACGGAGCCGGCAAATTATTGGCTAACGAGTTGATAATACTGTGATCCTCCACAAAATGCTCGAACTTACCAAAATAAGAGAGTTTGGCGATGATAATATTGCCATCCGTAAACTTGATCCGGTACACATAATTTGTGGAAACTTTGGCACTGATATCGGTAATTGCAGAAATCACCTTACTATTGTCATAATACTCCACAGCTTCTCTGACAATTCCGTTAAAATCGATCTGAATCATAAAACTACTTTAAATAAGAATGGATGTTGCCCTTCCCCTTCAATTTATAAAAGTGCAGGGAATTGACTACTCATCGACTCCAATACTTTTTTAGTTTGTGTAAAGATGGAAAAAGCCCCATTCCAATTATGGAAAGGGGCTTTTTGATATAGAATTACGGTACTATTTCACCGTTGTCAGAATTTAATATTTCTAACCGTAGTGATAATACGTCCGGCAACTTTGTATGGATCTGCATTCGATGCAGGCCGTCTGTCTTCAAGTCTACCTTTCCAGCCATCATCAATGGTAGAAACCGGAATCCGGATGGAAGCGCCACGGTCGGATACACCATAGCTAAACTTGTCGATCGATTGTGTTTCGTGTTTACCGGTCAGCCTCTTATCATTGTCGGCTCCGTACACATCGATATGTTCCTGGATAAACTTGCCAAACTCTTCGCAAACTTTCCTCATGTTCGCTTCACCGCCAGTATCTCTCATAAAACCGTTGGAGAAATTGGCGTGCATTCCAGAACCGTTCCAGTCTGTATCTCCCAGTGGCTTGGGATGCCAGTCAACAGCAACACCATATTTTTCAGCTGTTCTTTCAAGCAGAAAACGGCCAACCCAGATTTCATCACCGGCTTTAGCTGCTCCTTTTGCAAAAATCTGAAACTCCCACTGTCCTGCAGCTACTTCGGCATTGGTTCCTTCTACATTCAATCCGGCCTCAAGACAGATATCCAGGTGTTCGTCTTTGATTTGACGTCCAAAAGCATACTTGGCACCGATACCGCAGTAATACCGCCCCTGTGGCTCTGGATAACCATTCAGTGGAAACCCAAGCGGCAGGTTGGTCTCAGGATCTATAAAAAAGTACTCCTGCTCAAAACCGAACCAGAAATCCTCATCATCTTCATCGATAGCTGCTCTGCCGTTGGTTGCATGAGGTTCTCCGTCTGCATTTAGAACTTCGGTCATTACAAGATAACCGTTCTTAACATCGGGATCAGGATAGATTGCAACTGGCTTCAGAAGACAGTCGGAACCTGCAGTATCAGCCTGTAAAGTAGAGCTACCATCAAAAGACCAAATGGGTGCATCTTCAAGTTTTCCGCTAAAATCGTGAACGACGAGCGTTTTACTTCTCATAAACTGGGTAGGCTCGTAACCATCAAGCCAGATATATTCAAGTTTGGAATATGCCATATTTAAAAATATTATTTAGTTGTTGAGTTAAATAAATCAGGCCAAAAAGTTCAATTGGTAAAATCAAACCAGGCCTTGTGAGCAATTTGCCAATAAATCGATGACAAGATATCGACAAGAATTGTTATTTGAAAATTTTTAAGAAAAAAAATAGTAA
>SLGL01000352.1 GCA_007123785.1 Balneolaceae bacterium | reverse complement strand
TGCCCAAGGTAACGAACCGTTATCGGCTGAATTAGACCATGCTTTTCGATGGATGAAGCAAGTTCTTCGAGTGCTTCTTCTTTAAAATCGGTTCTTGGCTGGTGGGGGTTTGGCCGGATGTGACCTACTGGAATATTTAATACAATATTCACGCGTTCAGCCGGATCGATAGCAGACTTTGGGTTTGATTTTTTTGGTGTTGCAGTATTACTCCTCTCTTTTTCCGAATCATCTTCATAATCAGGGAAAAAGGCACCAAGTCCCCTACCTAAAACTTTTTTCGACATATTACCTCACGATTTAGACAGCAGCGGGCTTGATTTAAACATTTTTTTATTGTTTTGAATAATTTCTCTTGCGAGCGACAGATAATTTTTTGAGCCTGCACTTGTCGCATCATATAAAATAGCTGGTTTCCCAAAACTGGGTGCTTCAGCCAGGCGAATATTCCTGGCGATAATTGTAGAAAAAACCCGGTCGTCAAAATAGCGTTTCACTTCATCAGCCACCTGGTTAGAGAGGCGGGTTCGTGTGTCATACATTGTGAGCAGAACGCCTTCAATTTCCAAATTTCGGTTGAGATGCTGACGCACAATTTTAATGGTATTCAGCAGCTGGCCCAGCCCTTCCAGTGCATAATATTCACACTGAACCGGAATCAGTACCGAGTCAGATGCGGTTAACGAGTTGATTGTAAGCAGGCCAAGAGATGGAGGACAATCTATGATAATAAAATCATACTTATCTTTTAAGCCTTCTATCGATTTGAGTAATATCCTTTCTCGCTCGTTGCGTTCTACCATTTCAATTTCTGCACCTACAAGATTAATGTGCGAAGGAATCAAATCGAGATGAGGCATTTCTGTTTCCATGATAGTCTCATTAATATCCGTTCCCCCAATCATTACCTCATAAATAGAGTTCGTTACCGACCTTGGCTCAATTCCCAGGCCACTGGTAGTATTACTTTGCGGGTCAACATCAATTATGAGTGTCGAATGTTCAATAACCGCGAGACTTGCGGCAAGATTTATGGCGGTGGTTGTTTTACCAACCCCTCCTTTTTGATTTGCAATGGATAAAATCTTTCCCATTCTTAAAATAAAAACTTATGGTTTTTTACTCATAGCCAATATAACCCTCACCTCACCGTGAACCAAAAGAAGTTATTCACAGTGCGTGGTGGAAAACTCCTGGAGCAGGTTCGTTGCTACTGAAACCATTGATCTTCCGGATAAGCAATCCTGCAAATTATTAAAAAGAAGAGCCAGAAATTATCTTCTGCTTCCTGTCAGGTGTAAATTGCGCTGAAAATGTTTGGACTGAGCCGGATCAGTAACAGGGGTTAATTTTTGCATGCTGTTCCTGAAAATGGAATCGATAGTAGCGGATTCCCCTTCACTAAAGCGATCATGAAAATGAATGACTTCATTGTGATCTACCCAAGGTGAAACACGATTTGTGCTGGCTGTACTTGTTGTCGCAGCACTGCCAGAGGCAATTCTGGAAGTGGTGATGTTATTGTTATTTTGAGAAGTAGTTCCTGGATATACATACTCTGACAGTACTGGTGAATTACTCCCGACTGACGCAGCATCAGCAGATGAATTGCTTTCTGTACTGTTTTGATATCCATCGAGCAGAAAAAAGCCAGACGTCATACCCAAGAGTAAAATTGCTGCAGCCGCGTAGAACGCAGAGCGTTTGTAAGAGCCTCCCGTGCGACTTTTTTGTTTGACTGCAGAATTACAAATAATCTCAACTATATCTTGAGGGGGAGCTATTTCCTGGAGATTATTTAGGTTTTCAGATATTTTTTTTAATGATTCTACTTCGATAAGAAGATTGTTATCAATTTCAAGATCCCTCTCAAATTCAAGTTTTTCGGAGGGATCCATCTCATCGTAAATAAAGGCTATACTTCGATTATCTTTCTTACTCATATGTTCTTTGATTCCTTCTCATGTTCCTCGTCGAACATTTTACGAAGATTTATCAAAGCATATCTCATTCGCCCAAGTGCTGTGTTAATAGATACATCAGTAAGTTCAGCAATTTCCTTAAAAGGCATTTCGTAGTAGTGCCGCAACATTACCACAGTTCGCTGCTCTTCCGGCAAATTCGATATATGCTTCAAAAGACTTGAGGTAGATTCATCAAGCTCAAGCTTTTCTTGCTGGCCGATCGAATCTTCATCAGGTAATCTTTCGTAAAAGTCGGTTTTCGACTCTTCGTCATATGAACTTGTAACGTCGACAAATCGTTTTTGTTTTCTGATATGATCGATTGTTGCGTTGTGAGCGATTCTCATCACCCAGGCAATCCATTTCCCCTGCTCATTATACGTATCGTCCATCTTGGTGATGACCTTTGTAAACGTCTCCTGGAATATATCATTGGCCACCTCGCGATTCTGGATCATACTGAAGATGTATGAATATACCTTTGCCTGATGACGGTTCATCAGCTCCCTGAAAGCGAGTTGATCGTCTTCCTTTCTGAAAAGATGAACCAATTCCTCGTCTTTCATCTTCTCGTAATTTTTTGGTATGTGGTCTGAGTTATTGAGTCTCATAGTTCTATCTATTATAAGTAAGCCTTTCTTCATTTTCAAAACATCTTTCCTGATGATAACATTCAGGTAATGAAGTAGTCACTTTTATGATTAATACCGCATATATGATGCCAAGTAACGAATTCTGACGTTTTTTCAGAATGCCTCTACTCTTTCAACTTTTTAAGGTTAGCATTTTAATGTCATTTTTTCTATCACATTTTCATGCTATAATATTCACAGAAGTTTATTTTCGAAAATGATGATACACTACCTCTCCTGTGTTTCTACCTAAAAACTGCTGAAGAGTTTCCAGGCTGCTCTCTTTAATTTTATTTACAGACCCAAAC
>SLGL01000084.1 GCA_007123785.1 Balneolaceae bacterium | reverse complement strand
ATTGGGATTATTCATTTTGATGAGCATGGCAGTGTCAAAGACTGTAACGATATCCTGATAGAAATTTTTGGGTCTTCAAGGGAAAAAGTTTTAGGATTAAATATGATGGAGCTGCCAGATAAAGAGGTTGTGGAAGCGTTAAAGACAGCTCTTAACGGAAAAACGGGGAGATACGAAGGAATTTATAAGGCGGTTACATCAGGTAGCATTACACCTTTACGAACAGTTTTTACTCCTATTTTTAATAGAGAGGGGATGCCTTCAGGTGGTTTTGCTTTTGTTGAAGATGTTTCCGAAAGACATAAGGCATACGAAAAACTAAAGGAAAGCGAATCAAGATATCGGATTCTGTATGAAAATAATCATACAGCAATGCTTTTAATTGACCCGGTTGATGGAACTATCTATGACGCGAACCCTGCTGCCTGCAACTTTTATGGTTGTTCCAGAGAGCATTTGAAAACGATGAGTATTTTCGAGATAAATATAATGCCGGAAAACAATGTAAAAAAAGTCATCCAAAGTATTCTTAAAGGCCAGCAAGCTGAATTTTATTTCAAACACAAAAAGATTGATGGTACTCTCTGTGATGTGGAAGTGTTCAGCGGAACTATGTTGATCGAGGGAAAAGAACTACTTTTTTCTATAATTCATGATATTTCAAAAAGGAAACTTCTTGAAGGAGAACTGAAAAAGTTCAGGCTGGGCATCGATCGAACCTCAAGTCCGGTAATTATTACAGATATTAATGGTTCCATAGAATACGTTAATGCAGCCTTTGAGAAATTGTATGGTTACAGCAGGGAGGAAGTAACAGGTAAAAATCCCAGGATCTTGAAGTCGGGACGGCAGGAAGATTCTTTCTATGAAGAGTTCTGGGGCAGGATTAAGGATGGGAAAGTTTCACAGGGAGAAATAGTAAACAAAACCAAAGATGGTGAGTTTGTTACCGTTTTATATACAAGCAACCCAATCGTAAGCAAAGACGGAATTGTTATCGGTTTCATAGCCATTCATGATGATATTACCGAGCGAAAAAAGATAGAGAAAAATCTGCGTCAGTCACTCTATGAGAAGGAGGTCCTTCTTTCTGAAGTTCACCACCGTGTAAAAAATAATCTTGCAATTATTTCTGCTATGATGCTTATGCAGGCCGAAAAGGGAGGAAATCGTGAAGCAAAAAATAAACTTTACGATACCACTAACCGAATTAAAGCCATTGCAAATATTCATGAACATTTATATGAATCAAGCACATTTGCAAAGATCGATTTTACAGAAAACACGTTTCGGTTAATAAAGAAAATTGTTTCGAGCCTGCAATCAGAAACAGAGATTTCCGTCATTAAAAAAAGCAGAAAAGTTAATCTGACCATAAATCAGGCTGTGTACTGTTCACTTGTTGTGAACGAAGTCGTGACCAATATCATAAAACATGCGTTTATTGGTAAAGAGAGAGGAGAAATATGCCTTTGTATTACAGAAGAAGCCGATATGATCAACCTGAAAATTGTTGATAATGGAAATAAACTGCCTGATAACTTCAAAAATGGTGATAATAGCTCTTTAGGAATGGAATTAATTCATATTCTGTCACAACAATTGAGTGCCGCTTTTGAATACAGGTCGTCTGATCAAGGTACTGTTTTTAATCTCACATTCAGAAAAGATCCAGTTCAACAAAAACAGTTTGAAGTGGAGGACAAACAGTGGGTTGAATCATTACCTTCAGTAAATTGATGTGGTTTTACAGGAATTGTTGCGGGTAATCAGCTCGGTGGCCTCGGATGTGGTCACAAACGTACACAAGCTGTTCGATTAGCGCACTTTATACTGACCATGGCTTTTGTCAATAACCTGAACGCTGACAGTGCCTGGGATTTTTTTCGGATGAAAATCATACCCTACAACAAGATGTGTTAAAATGTGCTTAAATGAAATGAATCATTGTACTTTCTTTCACTTAACAAAAAAAGCCCCCAAAAAATATTTGGGGGCTTTGGCTATTAATCAGGCTCAGAAAGTATATAGAAAATTACCAGATCCAAATATATCCTTCCGGTGCTGCATTTAGTACAAGGTTGCGGGGTGAACCTTCCAGATAACTCCTAACAGCATCCCAATAAGCTTTGTTCATTACTTTTACATCGTCTTCCCAAAGTTCTTTTTGAACACCGTTAAAGTCGGTGCCGGGGCCCATGTGCTTAGCAACATCCGAAATGTAGTTACCGCCATTTCTGCGGTTTCCATAACGTGCATCTATATTATTCGCTTCAAGAATTCTTGCGGCAATGGCAGGTGCTGCAGGGAATTCGACTTCGAATGACATTTCAAGAGTTACTTCAACATTCTCGTATTCAGTTTCTGGTCCGTATGTACCTTCCTGTGTGAATATTGCTTTTGCTCTGATTCTATATGAACCGGTTTCACTGATAGTCCATTTGTTAAAATCAGTACCAAATGCAGCGTCATCAAATTCTCTTCCCGGCAAATTACTCCTTCCCGATAATGTCATTGATGTAAGATTTGCAGCATCCCATTCACCAATTACATCCCATGTGCCAGAAAGATTTTTTTCCACATGTAAATTAAATTCAGTTAATCTTGGATGACTACCATCTGAAGTTGAACTTAAATAACCAACATATCCAGTCACATAAACATCATACCCCGCAGATAACTGCGCTGTACTAAGTTCAAGATCAGCTATTGGATCAATATAAACACCGTCTACACCAACTTGACTAACGCCCACTATGTTTCCAGTTAAATCAAAAGCTTGTGTAAGTAGTTTTTCATCTGCCGTATCCATACTGCCGGTCATATTATCGCATGCGGCCATCACCAGCAATCCCAAAACCATTGCACCCATGTATTTTTTACTAATTGTTCTCTTCATTATTTT
>SLGL01000128.1 GCA_007123785.1 Balneolaceae bacterium | reverse complement strand
TTCATTTATCCTTCCGGATGAACTTTCTTGTGATTTATATCTGATTTTTGAAAAAGGAATGTTCACGGGTTCAAACATACTCATAGAAGGATCTGTCGAAAAATTAATTTACAAAGAATTGGAACAGCGGGATTTGATTTGTAAACCTGTGTTTTCTTCATTAGGAATGGGTATCGTCAAACTGAATAAAGAAAATGTAAAGAGAGTATTGGGATATAACAGGCTCAAAAAGAGATCCTTCATCATTACTGAAAAGGTAGAAAATATGCCTTATGCAAAGCAAATTTTCCCGGATGCCGGCAATACCGTACGCCTGAATCTTCTCAGAGATCCTGATTCCTGTAAATTGGTACTTTTATTTGCACAGCATAATTTCGGAACAAGGAAATCGGCACCTGTTGATCACACTCTTAATGGTGGTATTGAAACTATCATTGATCCCGAAACAGGTGTTTTTTATAAAACCAGAATGAAAGTAAATGGAAAACTCCGTTTTGTTTCTGAACATCCGGATACAGGAAAATTAATTGACGGAATAAAAATTCCGAACTGGAACAGCTCTTTGCAACACTTGCTTGATCTCTTGAATAAAGAAGTTTGGTTACGCTATGCTGGTATTGATGCCATATTGACGGAAACCGGATTTAAAATAATTGAACTGAATTCACTTCCATTCATTGAAGATATTCAAGAAGAATTTCCACTTTTGAGCCAACCTGTTGCAAGAAAGTTTTTTAAAGAAGCGGGACACAAAATCAGAGATTTAAAAGTAGAAACAAATTGATAAAAAAAGTACACTTGAACGCTCAAAATTGATACATTGCATTACTTTATTCAACCAATGAAACGTAAAGAGTATTTTGAGAAAACTGTTTTCATTTTTTAATAAACTGCACTGGAACTACAAATCCTTATTATACTTCTTAGCAAAAGAAAAAAAGAACAAGGTTAAAGATGTTTCATTAAGAGATAAATTATGGTTGTGGAGACATGGTTTTAATAGTTTCCATAAAGAAAGGTATGGCCTGACCAGTGAGAATATTCATGAGTATATAAGCAGTTACCACTATAAGAAGTATCATACACGTTACAACAGTTTGTTCATTGATGTGATTGACAATAAAGCATTACTTCCATTTATACTTCCTGATGAGCTTGTTTGTGAACTCTGTCTGATTTTTGAAGATGGAAAGTTTACAGGTGCCAATGTGCCTGTTACGGGTTCGGTAGAGTCATTTATAATGAAAGAGCTTGAAACCCGGCAATTAATTTGCAAACCCGTTCGAGCTTCCCTGGGAATGGGAGTAATGATTTTGACCAAAGAAAATGTAAAAAGGGTACTTGGCTTTACAAAACTTAAGAAGAGATCGGTGATCATTACCGAAAAAATTGAGAATATGGCTTATGCAAAGCGTGTATTCCCTGATGCCGGAAATTCAATTCGTTTGTATCTGATTAGAAATACGTCTACGGGACAATTGGAACTTCTCTCTGCCATACACAAATTCGGATCAAAAAAGACAGCACCTGCTGATCACATGGTTCATGGGGGTATTGGGGCTACAATAGAACCGGAGACCGGAGTTCTGTTAAAAACAAGAATCTATGTCAATGGCAAAGCTGAGTATTTGGGTGAACATCCGGACACCGGAGTGAAGATTGAAGGTCTGAAAATTCCGAATTGGAATCGTTCCATTAACCGTTTTCTTGAGCTCCTCAACAGGCAAGTTTGGATAAGGTATACAGGAGTTGATGCGATACTTACTGAAACAGGATTTAAAATTCTTGAATTGAACTCACTGCCTGACTTAGAATATCTTCAGGAGGAGTTTCCGGTTATGGCTAACCCTGTAACAAAATCATTTTTTGCAGAAGCTGGACATAAACAACTAACCCAGGTATCTCAGTAAGTGATTCAGATCACATCTGTCCAAATCATTTAAAACGCAGTTTGGTTGTTTGCATTCATGGAGATCCCTCGACTCCATTCTGACTCACTGCGGTCGTCTGCATTTCGCTGATTTTGGTAAATTGGTACTGATTTTTGCACAACATAATATTGGCACAAATAAATCAGCCCCTGTTGACCATACTATGAGTGGTGGTATTGAAAAAAATCATTGATCCCGATAATTGAACTGAATTCACTGCCATACATTGAAGATATTCAAGAAATGTTTCCACTTTTGAGCCACCACCCTGATGCGAGAAAGTTTTTAAAGAAGCAGGGCACAAAATCTGAGATCAAAAAGTAAAGACAGAAAGTCAAAAAAAATACACTTCAATTCTCTAAATTGATACATTGCATTACTTTATTCAACCAATGAAACGTAAATAGTAATTTGAGAAAACTGTTTTCATTTTTTAATAAGCTGCACTGGAACTACAGATCCTTTTTATATTTTATAGCCAAAGAAAAATAGAACAAGGTTAAATATGTTTCATTAAGAGATAAGTTATGGTTGTGGAGACATGGATTTAATGGTTTCCATAAAGAGAGGTATGGCCTGACCAGAGAGAATATTCATGAGTATATAAGCAGTTACCACTATAAGAAGTATCATACACGTTATAACAGTTTGTTTTTAGATGTGATTGACAATAAAGCGTTACTTCCATTTATACTTCCTGGTGAACTTGCTTGTGAACTCTGTCTGATTTTTGAAAATGGAAACTTTATAGGTGGTAATATTCCTGTTTCAGGTTCGGTAGAGTCATTTATAATGAAAGAGCTTGAAATCCGCCAATTAATTTGTAAACCCGTTCGGGCTTCATTGGGAATGGGAGTAATGATTTTGACTAAAGAAAATGTAAAAAGGGTACTGGGCTTTACAAAACTTAAGAAGAGATCGATAATCATTACCGAAAAAGTTGAGAATATGCCTTATGCAAAGCGTGTTTTCCCTGATGCCGGA
>SLGL01000030.1 GCA_007123785.1 Balneolaceae bacterium | reverse complement strand
GTTACGTCGGATAACGGGATGCCATTTCCGCGAATCAAGGGGCAAACCTATGAGATGTCGGCTCATATGCCGCTGGCAATCATGTGGGCTACAGGGATTGAAAGCCCCGGACGTGTGGTCGATGATTTTGTCAGCTTTGCCGATTTTTCTCCCACATTTATTGAATTGGCAGGGCTTGAATGGGATGAGACCGGTATGCATCCCGCTGTTGGAAGCAGCCTTACGGATATTTTCTACTCATCATCGGATGGAAAAGTTAACCCGGATCGGGATCACGTTTTGTTAGGCAAAGAGCGCCATGATATCGGACGTCCGTATGACTGGGGATACCCCATTCGTGGCATTATACGTGGTAATATGCTCTATATCCGTAATTTTGAACCGACCCGCTGGCCTGCCGGCAATCCCGAAACCGGGTATCTGAATACAGATGGCAGTCCGACTAAAACGTTTATTCTTGACAATCGTACAACCTCTGGCATGCATCACTTCTGGCAGTGGAACTTTGGAAAGCGTCCTTCCGATGAGCTATATAACATAGCAAAGGATCCCGGTTGCATTCATAATCTTGCCGATGACCCTGCCTATCAGGATACGGTTAAAACATTGAAATCAGAATTGTTTAAGCGTCTCAAAGAACAAAAAGACCCCCGGATGTTTGGTCGTGGCTATATTTTTGATGCTTATCTGTATGCGAATCCGCGAAATGTAAATATGTATCATCGCTATATCATCGAAGGGGAGAATATTCCCACCGGATGGGTAAATGATTCTGATTATGAAACGGAACCGTTACCTGAACAGACACAGTAATTTTCTCTGAAGTGTTTAAATAAAAACGCTTGAAATCATCTTCATTCTGAAAATTGTTTAACCCAAAAGGTTATCTGAAGAATATTACAAACAGTTAAAACACAAAACACTATGAAGAGCACAAATTCGACGGTTTTGATGCCTAAAAGCATGTGATCGAGCTCTCGGATGTAGTTCTTCTTTACGCCACTCCGGATTTTCGTCCCAAGCATTTTGAGTATGCCATTGCGCAGGCTGCCGTATTCTTCCGCTACCGGCCGGCCGGTGAACAGCAATGGCAGGAAACCGAAAAATATTTTTTTTAAATAGTTTACAGGGAGGAGTTACCCCAAACCCGGAAGTAGAGCAAAACCCAGGTTATTAATAGAAATACAACAAATCTTATGAATATTATTTATAAAACTTTACTGTCCGGTTATTTTCTGATTTTTTTTAATCCAGTTTTGGCATCCACTGTTACAAGTACAATGGTGATACATGATGAGCCAGAAAAAAATCCGCCAAATATAATATTTATCATGGCAGATGATTTGGGTTATGCGGACATAAATAGCTTTGATCCATTGGAGCGTACTTTTTATGAAACTCCTAACATTGACAGATTGGCTCAAGAGGGAATAAAGTTTTTACATGCCTACTCAAGTGCAGCAAACTGTGCGCCTACAAGAGCAGCACTTGTTACAGGACAATATTTTCCGAATCAACCTATCTATCATGTTGGAACTCCGGGATCTGGAGCAATGATACCTGCTGAAAATGCCCATGAGTTGCCTGCAGAGAAGTTTACTTCGGCTGAAGCTTTAAAAGAGGCAGGCTATACAACTGCGTTAATTGGAAAATGGCATTTAGGTGATCCACCAACACATGGGCCTCAACAACAAGGTTATGAAGTTAATATAGGTGGGTACGGGGCAGGAAATCCGGGTGTTTGGGAGGGTGGTTTTTTTGAACCTAATAATAATCCTTATATCGATGATGCGGAGGATGGAGAGTACCTGACTGACTATAAAACCCGAAAAGCAATTGAGTTTATTACTGAGAACAGTGAAGGACCGTTTTATCTGAATTTATCTTTATATACACCTCATTGGCCATTACAAGCGCCAGGGCATGTGGTTGAAAAGTATGAGAATAAAGAACCGGAAGGTGGGCATTACAATACAACCTATGCAGCAATGATTGAAATAATGGATAAGAATGTAGGTAAAATTGTTGAAGCAGTGGACCATCTGGGCATTGCAGAAGAAACAATGATTATTTTCTATTCGGATAATGGTGGCATAGGGGGTTACGATGAGATAGAGGGAAGGCCTGATTCTGATGCAATTACAGTAGCTGGTGTTACTGATAATTCTCCTCTAAGAGGTGGCAAAGCTATGTTTTATGAGGGAGGTATCAGGGTGCCATTGGCAATTCGTTGGCCTGGTACAATTCCAGAAGGTGGTATTAGTAATGAGCCGGTAAAAAGTATAGATTTCTACCCAACTTATCTTGAAGCAGCAGGCATATCAAAGCCAAAAAATCATAAATTAGATGGTGTCAGTTTTTTGCCAGTTCTGAAAGATCCGGAATACTTATTAAATCGTGATGTATTGTATTGGCATTTCCCTGGTTATCCAAATGCTGCCTGGCGAACCACACCGGTGAGTGTTATTCGTTCTGAAAATTGGAAATTAATGAAATTCTATGAAACGGATTCGGTAGAACTTTATAATCTAATCGAGGATGTCAGTGAAAAACATAATTTATCTGAAAAAAACCCGGAAGTACGTAACCGCCTTAAACAAAAACTGGAGAATTGGCTGGAAGAGGTTAATGCACCCCTGCCGAGATGGCCTTAATTAAATAAAAGAGGGCTTTGCAGGACCGGTCTATTGCCAAATGACTGCGTTATCAGTTGGTTGAAATCCTTTCATGTGGGCAATATGCTGCGGTTTCAACCTTCCTCTGGCCTTGCTCTTGTACAAAACCCCTGGCCTTGAATAGTCCTCTAAAATTAACTATTAAATAAATATTCAAATTTATAATACTTTGTCTGTGACCTTAGGAGTGAAAATATGATGAAGAAAATGTTAAAGATACAATCAGTACTTTTTATTGTTGT
>SLGL01000444.1 GCA_007123785.1 Balneolaceae bacterium | reverse complement strand
GAACTACCGATTGTCTTTATCACTGTATAGCAGCCAGCGCTTTTGTTAATGACCTGAATACTGAGAACCCCACTGAGATTCTTTTTTTTTGACTAAACGTATCTCAAAATTGATTGGGACACCCAAATGTTCAATTTAACAGCTAATAAGATATTGTTTTTATGTATCAAAAATTTTTACCAGCTAAAAAGTGCCGAACTCAGGAGAAAATCCTTTACAGAACGTAACCCCTTCCTTTTCCCGACTGTAGTTTAGTCGGGATACGGTGGGAGCCGGAGGTTGGGTCCAATCAGACATGATTGAGTAAAGATATGTCAATATCTGCTTGGCAGGTGTCATTAATATTTTACATTATTATGGTTACTGCCTGGAGGTTTTTCATATTATGAAAAACTTTTTTTGAGGCTATTTGAATCCCTGAAACATACCGGCTTGCTGAACAGAGCCGAATTCGGCCTGCCTCATTCCTGGTCATTTTTGATTGTCTTTCAACCAATTACCAAACATAATTACTTACCAAAACCATGAGATTATTTACAACTGTTTTTGTGTTAATTTTTGCCATTTCAGCAACTCTTATTTCTTGCAATGACGAAACCACTGCCGATCAATTGGCAACAGATGAACCCTTTTTTGAAATCCAGCAGCTCTTTGATGATGAACGGTTCCCCAATGTGGTAGTTGCCATGGACGGATCCGTACTTGCCACCTATGGCGGAACAAGCCCTGCAAGCGAAGGCCATTTAAAAATCCGGCGAAGTGAGGACGGCGGCGAAACCTGGTCTCCCACCGATACCATCGCCGCTCCCATCCAGTGGCACGGCGGCGGCACCATCGTCGATGAAAACAGTGGTGATGTGATGCTTTTTGCTGAAAGGCGCCCGTTTACCGACCGAAATCCATCCGGAGAACTGATTTTTCTCCGCAGCACAGATCACGGAGAAACCTGGACTGAAGAAGAGATCACCATCCACCCCGACGAAAACGGATTTACACCAGCCATGCACATCAACGAACGGGGAATTACTCTTCAGCACGGAGAGCACGCCGGGCGTTTGCTGAAAGCGACCCGCGTAATGCCTTTTGCCATGCCCGAAGGCAATGAGCCGGATGTGTGGGATCAGCACTACACCAACGCCATCTACAGCGAAGACGGAGGACAAACCTGGCACAGCAGCGCTCCATTTCCGGCATACGGAACCGGAGAAGCCGCCATTGAAGAACTTTCCGATGGCACCATTTACTACAACTCCCGCCGGCATTATTCAACCGACGGGCTGAATCCGCGAATGCGATATATCGCCTGGAGTTATGACGGCGGCGAAACCTGGGAAGACCTTTCTGTAAGTGATGTATTGCCGGATGGGCCGCAGGATACCGATTATGGCTTGATGGCCGGGCTGGTCCGCCTTCCTATCGATGATCACGATATTTTACTCTACAGTAATGTTGATTCGGAGCAGGGCCGTGTTCGTGGCACCGTTTGGGCAAGTTTTGACGGCGGGCAGACCTGGCCGGTAAAACGCCTTGTTGATGAAGGGCCTTTTGCCTACTCATCGCTCGCAGCAGGACGTCCCGGCACCCCCAGTGGGGGATTTATTTACCTGCTGTATGAAGGTCCTTCCGGTGCAAATATTGCCCGTTTCAACCTGAGCTGGGTAACCGAAGGGCGTGACTGGACCGAATTTCTGGAAGATGAATAAAAACATCCTAATAATGCCGGATAAAAATGAAATTCATTCTCTCAAACAACTTTTTGAACAGGAGCTGTTTGAGTGAACAGTATCAATTCCTCCCGATATCTTGTCCAAAGATCATCCAATCAACAAAATTCTTAAACCGCATCTTCTTCCGGCACATCGTATTGTTCGCGCAGACGTTCCAACCCCTCTTTCAGCTCATTTCTGATTTCCTCATAATCGGGATCATCATAAACACTCTGCATTTCATTCGGATCTGCCTCCAGGTCAAACAGTTCCCATTCACCGAGCTGATAGTAGTGGATTAACTTATAGCGGTCTGTACGAACACCGTAATGACGCGGAACGGCATGTTCTCCCGGATATTCGTAATAGTGATAATAGATCGACTTGCGCCAGTCACCCGGTGTTTGATCTCTCATTAACGGAACAAGGCTTCGCCCCTGAACATCTTCCGGGATCTGCTGCCCGGCCAGATCGATCAGTGTGGGTGCAAAATCGAGATTCTGAACCAGATCATGATTTACCGTACCGGGCTGAATGCCTTCAGGCCAACGAATCAACAGTGGAATGTGCAACGATTCTTCATACATCCACCGTTTGTCGTACCAGCCGTGATCTCCCAAATAGAATCCCTGGTCGGATGTGTAAACCACCACCGTATTGTCAGCCAGCCCGGTTTCATCCAGGTATTCAAGCAGCCGGCCCAGATTATCATCTATCGACACAATGGTTGTGAGATAATCTTTTACATAGCGCTGGTAGAGCCAGCTAAGCCGTTCCTCACCCTGAAGATCTTTTTCTGTATACTCTTCGTAATAGGCATAGTACACCTCATCCCAGGCTTCTTTTTGTTCATCAGTCAGGCGCTCATATCTGTTTTTCCACATCTGGCCATACTGCTCATTAATTACACTGTCCGGAGGAAATTTCAAATCCCACGATTTGGTAAAGTGGTTCATCAGAGTCATCTCCTGGGTTTGAACGGCCGAGGTTCTGCCTGTCCACTCCCCTTCCGGAAAATCTTCATGCCCCTCATCATCAGACAGCTCACCCGACCAATTCGCAAACAGTGTTTCCGGCTCAGGAAGATCAATATCATCAAACATACCAAGCTGTTCAGGGCCGGGCTTCCAGTTCCGGTGCGGAGCTTTATGGTGATAGTTAACCATAAACGGCTCACTGCTATCGCGAATTTCCTCAATCCAGTCGATCACTTT
>SLGL01000433.1 GCA_007123785.1 Balneolaceae bacterium | reverse complement strand
GGCACAAAGTCAACGCCGAGATATAAGAAAATCAGCGGTACCATCATAAGTGCGCGCTGCGGCAGCCGGGCCTTTATGATTTCTGCATACCACTCACTCGAAGTTTTTTCATCCAGTTTATGAAGCAGTTTTATAATCCAGTGGCGGATGACCAGATGTACGATACCGGCGATGAAAAAAATAAATGCCAGAGAGACTGCCTCTTCAGCATAAGCGGTTTGCAATTCGGCCGGAAGGAGATTGACAAGGTCCTGAAGAAACTGGTTTTGGAACAGATACATAGTTGAACCCGCTGGAAGTTTTGAAATTGTTGTGATTGTTTGAATTTCAAACAAAAGGATAAAAAGAACCGGCGGGGAATGTACAAAGTTTCAAACTACTTTCGTAAAACGATTTATCACGGCTTACAACCCAGCTCAACGTATCGTTTTCTCACTTTTTGCACATCCTCCCAGGTTGGGCGTTTCCATTGGGGATTTCGCAGCAGGGCCGCAGGATGATAAGTGACAGTCAGGTCAGCTCCCCGAAACGGATGAAAACCGCCTCGCAGTTCTCTGAGCAAATCTTCGCGATTGAGCAGAGTATTGCCGGAAATAAGGCCGAGACAGAGAATAATTTTGGGTTGAATGATATCGATTTGACGAAACAGGTAAGGGAGGCTCCGGGACCGTTCGTCCGGATCAGGATTACGGTTTCCGGGCGGCCGGTGCTTCAGAATATTGGCGATATAGACATCTTCCCTGTCAAAATCGACGGCAGCCAGAATTTTGTTTAAAAGCTGGCCTGCCTTACCCACAAAAGGTTCTCCCTGCCGGTCTTCATCGGCTCCCGGGGCTTCACCGATCAGCATCAGGTCGGCTTGCGGATTTCCCACACCGAAAACCAGGTTGGTTCCTTCCAGATCGGTGCGAAGCTCATCGGCTTTTTCGCATAATTCGCGAAGTTCATCAAGTGTGGAGCAGGCTTCGATTTTTTCCAGTGTGGTCATTGATTGGTACTCTTTATTTTCCTCTTCCACCACTGTTTTACTTGTATCTCGTGCAGGTTTAGCGGCAGAGGCTGACGGCTCAGCGACTACAATTTCCTCTGTTTCAGCTAAGGAAAAAGGGCCGTAAACTTCCCGTTCATTTTCGAGGAATTCCGCGATTTCGGAGTAGAGATCTTTTGTGGTATTCATGGAATATTATATATCATAAACCCGGCAAATTTGCCGTCAATATAGTTCAAAGATGATGATTTTTGCCTTTATCTGTGTTTTATTTATCAATGTAAAAAAATCATTCTACACGTTCATACCTGACATCTCTGTAATAATCTGTAGGGTAGGCGCCAACCTGTAACAGCAGCGGACGCAAAGTGTAGCGTATTTCAAGCGCATCGATCTCTCCTTCGTAATTCATATCGAACTTCAGGAACTCTTCCCTCTGGGCCGGGTTTCTCCAGTTGATCCGGAAAGTATTATGGTGCCAGTGTTCCAGGTCGGCGGAGAGATTTTCATCATCAAAAACGGTCAGAACAAGGCCGTCACCTTCAAGATGAATCTCGGCCTGATCGTAAAGATCGTTGTAGAACCGGCCCGTGTAATCCTCAAGAGAGTGCGTGAGGGAGGTACCGGACATCCGTGTGGATTCGAACTCTTCCCGCATCGCTTTCGCAGTTTCATAGCGGTAGTTATAGGAATTATAAAAGAGCTGATTCCAGTCACGGTCGGTTTCACCCAGCATGTGATCAATCACCGTGTAGGCCACAGCATTCATGAAGTTATTAAAATTGTTGGACATGATAATAATCCCGAAATTGTGATCCGGCATTAGAGTGTAACTGGTATTCATTCCGTCAGTGGCGCCGCCGTGAGAGATCAACCGGTGACCGTGGTGGTCAGTGATACTGTAGCCGTAACCATAACTTCTCTGAGTGCCACTTAGTCCGTCGCTTCCCTGCGATACTTTAGGAGTCTGAATTGCCGTTACCGACTCTGTTGAAATCAATGGCTCTCCCTCAAAAATTCCGAGATCAAGCTGCATCTGCATCCACCGTGCCATATCACTGGCTGTGGAATTAACACCACCAGCCGGAGAGGCGATATCCCAGTTGCGACGCTGAATAGCAATCACTTCGCCTTTAATGTACTGGTGAGGCCAGGCGGCATTCCTGTCTTCGTGAAGATGGTCGATACTGGTATTGGTCCGGCTCATTCCCATCGGCTCAAAAAAGCGTTCGGCCATAAACGAATCCCAGCTTTGGCCGGTAACTGCAGCAACAACTTCACCAGCCAATGTATACATCACATTGCTGTACACAAATTCAGCGCGGAAAGGCTGTTCAAAATCGTGGTATCGCATGCGGTAGATCAGTTCTTCACGGGATCGATTGGTCATAAACTGAAGCCGGTTTCCAAGAATCCGTCCAACTCCCACCTGGTGGGTCAGCAGATCATGGATGGTTACATTTTCGGTAGCGAAAGGATCGCTTAGCCTGAACCAGGGGATGTGCTTGATGACAGGATCTTTCCAGTCGATCAGCCCTTCATCTGCAAGAATAGCAAGGGCCGATGCAGTCATATGTTTGCTGACAGAAGCAATGCCGAACTGTGTATCTGCATCCACACGTTCAGGTTCATCCAGCTTTCGCACTCCGTAACCCTCTGCAAGCACTACATCACCGTCTTTTACGATGGCGATGGCTATTCCGGGTATTTCCCACATCTCCATACCTTCGTAGATCCACTCTTCAAAATTTTCAGGCAGCAGATCTTGTGCAATGGAAACAGGCAGGACGGTAAACAGAAGTAAAAATAAGAACAGGAGGAAGCGTGTATTCTTTACCATGACTCGAATATGTTTTTATTACTTGATGTATGTAAACCAGGCTTGTTACAAAACGCTCCCGGTTTTTAGCTGGAATTATATAATCAGTGAAATGGTAATGAAAAATTATAACT
>SLGL01000484.1 GCA_007123785.1 Balneolaceae bacterium | reverse complement strand
TATGAAGGATCCCGCTTCCGACCAAACCGTAATCTATCTGAATCGCCTTTCCGATTTTTTATTTGTACTGGCACGGTTCGAAAATCAACAGGCCGGAATTGAAGAAACAAAGTGGATGCCGCGGAAGTAAAATAGCTTTTATTGAAATCACAAATAATGAAAATATATTCATCAGACTAATCAGTAAATATCAACCTGAAAATCATATTTGAATGTCATTAATGATCTCCGTTTCGGGAATACGAGGAATTTTCGGATCACATCTCACTCCTGAAAATCTTGTTACATTTACGGCTGCTTATGGAACCTGGCTTGGCGGAGGGGCTGTTGTTGTGGGGCGAGACTCCCGCGTAACCGGCCAAATTTGCGAGGATATTGTATGCGCCACCCTCCAGAGCGTTGGATGTGATGTAATTAAAACCGGGATTGCACCCACTCCCACAGTGGCAATGGGTGTTTTGAGACACAAGGCCAGGGGTGGAATTATTCTCACAGCAAGCCATAATCCCGCCGAGTGGAATGCACTGAAGCTGCTGAATGAAAAAAGCGAATTTCTGGATGCAAACCAGGGGCGTGAAGTTCTTCATATTGCAGAAAAGAAAGAATTCAGTTATAAAATGTTTGATGAAATCGGCTCAGTCACCCTGGACGCCGACATCATCAGCTGGCACATCGATGAAATTCTGAAACTGCCTTATATCGATGCCGATTTTATTAAAAAAAGAAAGTTTACTGTGGCTGTAGATGCAGTCAACGGTGGGGCTTCTCATGCACTGCCCCGGGTACTTGAAGTTCTGGGCGCGAAGGTACACAGGCTTCACTGCGAGCCGAACGGCATTTTTCCACACAATCCTGAGCCGCTTCCCGAAAATCTGACCGAGATTTGTGAATTTGTTAAATCCAATAACTGCGATCTTGGTGTTGTTACCGATCCCGATGGAGACCGCCTTGCCCTGGTCGATGAAAACGGACGGCTATTTGGCGAAGAGTATACCCAAACGGCCGCTTTCGATTTTATGCTCACTCATAAATCGGGCGATACAGCTACGAATCTTTCCTCATCCCGGGCTGCGGACGACATTACCCGTAAACATGGCCAAATCTGCCACCGGGCTGCTGTTGGGGAAATAAACGTGGTGAAAGTGATGCAGGAAAAAGGGGCTGTCATTAGTGGTGAGGGCAACGGGGGTGTAATTAATCCCGACCTGCATCCCGGCCGCGATGCACTTGTGGGATCTGCAATGATTTTACAGCTTCTGGCTGAACGAGATCAAAAAGCATCAGAATATCGAAGCTCACTCCCCGACTATGAAATGATCAAACAAAAAATTGAATTGAGTGAACTTGGAGTAGATGCTGATCAATTACTTGACAACGTTTCGCAAGCATTCAAAAAACAGAATCCCAGTACAATCGATGGGGTGAAAATCGATTTTGAGGATGGCTGGGTCCACTTCAGAAAATCTAACACAGAACCCATAGTGCGCGTATACAGTGAAGCTCAAACCAGGAAAAAGGCTGAAGAAATTGCCGGTCGTGTTCTATCAATTGTGCAGCAATGATCGACAGATACTTCTGTTGTGTACAAGTTTTTCAAATCGTTCCTTTTTTATTTTCTAAAATCTTTACATTAACAGACTATTCGTTTTCGAATAAGTGAAGTGTAATGTACTGCTTGAGCTGGTCTATCACTTATCCGAGGGCGGATGGCTTTAAATAAAATGTTCAAACTAATCATCCGGCATGATCCGATCTATGACAGGTTTTGGCCGCGGAGAGTCTTCTTTCGGCGGTTTTCAAGTAACCGTTGAGGTTAAAACCCTTAACAGCCGATATCTCGATATATCGAGCAGGGTACCACAAAGCATTCAGCATCATGAATTCGATATCAAAGAAATTGTACAGTCCAAACTTGCAAGGGGCAAGGTTCACATCAACGCGTATGTTGACAGAACCAATAATTCCAAGCCCAGTATTACCTATAATTCCGATATGGTGCAGGCATACGGTAAAATGCTTGAGCAGGTAAAATTTCTTGCCAATATTCAGGAACCGGTCAAACTATCAGATCTTCTTGAATTTGAAGGGGTGTTTGAAACCCGGCAGGAAGATGAAAAAGAGGTTGAAGTTATTTGGAAATGCATGACAGAAGCCCTGCAGAAAGCCACTAATCTTTTGAATGAGATGCGTTCGCAGGAAGGGAAAGAATTGAAGAATGAACTTGTAACGCAAGTAACCGGCATTTCTGAGATGATTGAAGAGGTGAGTGAACTTGCTGTTAAACGAATACCGGATGTGAGAGAAAGGCTGCAAAACCGGATCAAATCAATGGTGGCTGATGAGAAAATTGATCCCGAACGGATGGAAATGGAAATCGCTCTTCTGGTCGATAAAATGGACATCAATGAAGAGATCATCCGATTGCAATCTCATCTGAAATTTTTTCTCGAAGCACTCGAAAATGACGAACCGATGGGGCGGAGGCTGAACTTCTTATGCCAGGAAATTAATCGCGAATTGAACACCATCGGTGCCAAAGCGAATGATTCAACCATTTCTCACCATATTGTATTGGGCAAGGAGAAATTGGAACAGATCAGGGAACAAGTGCAAAATATTGAATAACGATCCCGGAATGCTGAACGTTAGCCCGGATATCTCACATTAAATATGTTAAACGTAATGTAAGAATTTGATTTAAAAATACGGTACTACAGGAATTGTTGTGGGTATTTTGAAGTGGTGGTTGCACAGTCTCCTCCCCGAGGGGTCGGGATTCCGAAAACCTCTCAAGAGGGGATACCAGATATCTCAAAAATAACTACCCACAACAATTCCTGTAGGTATTATAAAAAAGAGGACGCCCTGAATTTATTAGTTTTCAAGTTCACTAAAACGTTCAACTAATTTCAGAGGAGTCCTCTCATGAAAACCTATAAACAAGCCT
>SLGL01000304.1 GCA_007123785.1 Balneolaceae bacterium | reverse complement strand
TTCCGTAAGATTCTTAAGTCTTTCAGGGCCAAACTTTTCCACGCAAAAACTTGCCATTACCGATCCCATAATAACGGCCCGGCGAAAATTTTCGGTAGAGAGGTCATCTGTGTATGCGATCCACCCCAACAGCCCTCCCATAAAGGTGTCTCCTGCTCCGGTAGGATCGAATATATCAATCACGGGATAAGCCGGCGCAGAAAATATATCTCCGCCTGCAAATAGAAGTGCCCCGTGTTCTCCTTTCTTGATAATGAGCGATTCCGGCCCCATCTCCATTACCTTATTGGCTGCTTTGATAAGATTGGGTTCATCAGCCAGCTCACGAGCTTCAGAATCGTTTATCACAAGCAGGTCTACCGATTTCAGAGTTTTTTTAAGTGCATCCGGGGTCCCTTCAATCCAGAAATTCATCGTATCCATCACAACCAGCCCGGGATTATTTACCTGCTCCAGAACCTTCCCCTGCAAACTCGGTTCGATGTTACCAAGTGCTATGTACTTTGCATCGCGGTATGATTCGGGAATTACCGGATCAAAATGTTCAAAGACATTGAGCTGGGTATCGAGAGTATCACGGTTGTTCAGATCGTAGTGATATTTTCCTTTCCAGAAGAACGTATTACCGCTGTTATCTACTTGCAGGCCCTTCAGGTTGATCTGTTTGCTTTTGAACAATTCAATGTCTTCTTCCGCAAAGTCCTTTCCTACAACTCCCACGAGGTTTACTTCATCAGTAAAATAAGAAGAGGTTAGGGAAATATACGTAGCAGAACCACCCAAAATGCGGTCTGTTTTTCCGAATGGAGTTTCAATTCCGTCATAAGCTACAGATCCGACAACTAAAAGAGACATAGAGTTACATTGAATTTTAGGATTATATTTTCAGACTAAAAATACAGTTTTTCAGCCAGTAATGTTAACAGGGTAAAAGAAGACAGTATTTGTTGAAGTACAGAATTCACTGTCTTTCAGTTTAGTTGCAGAATAGCTGTATCTTTTGTAATTCTAAAGCAATGAGATCCATCCTGAACCACATTTTATTATGAACACAACATTTATGCACCGTGCTATCGAACTGGCCCGGCAGGGAATGGAAAAAAACGAAGGCGGCCCGTTTGGCTGTGTAATCGTAAAAGATGGCACTGTGATTGCAGAGGGGAACAACCGTGTTACCTCTGATAACGACCCAACCGCCCATGCAGAAATTGTGGCGATCCGGCGGGCATGTGAAAACCTGGGCGAGTTTCAACTAACTGGGTGCGAAATCTACACCTCCTGCGAACCCTGTCCCATGTGCCTCGGAGCCATCTACTGGGCTCGCCCAAACCGTGTTTTTTACGCCGGAACGCGAATAGATGCTGCTGAAGCCGGTTTTGATGATGATTTTATATATACCGAGCTGAATATTGACCCGAAGCTACGAAGCATCCAAATGATTCCTATGGAGCGCGAGCTTGCCAAAGAAGTTTTCCAGAGCTGGACAGAGAAAAAAGATAAAATTGACTACTGACGCTGGCCTTATCTATTCTTATTCTCCCCCAATTTATTCCCGGCCTTTTTGGTATTTTCAGTTCCGAATATTGATTGATTTGAAATGAAGCTCCATCCTTTTTATCACTTTTTACAACAGTTTGCCGGTTCCGATCTGCCGGGACGCGATGCGCAGATGAAAATGTCACCCATCCCTCTTGACCCCGATTTTGTGCTTCCGAGAGACCCTTCTGGTACGGCTCACCCAAGCGGAGTTTTGATTCCGCTTTTCCCCAATCGCAATGAACAGCTTAGCGTGGTGCTGACGCTCCGGACCGGCAACATCCGCCACGCCGGACAGATCAGCTTTCCGGGCGGACGAAGAGAAGGTGAGGAGACTCTTGAACAAACTGCCCTTCGCGAAACAGAGGAAGAGATCGGTATTGAGCCGGATCACGTGATTTTGGCAGGTCCCATCACTCCGCTCTATCTCTACCGGACCGACAACCAGATTACTCCTTATGTCGGTTTTTTACGGAATGAACCTGAACTGAAACCCAATCCCGATGAAGTTGAAGAAGCTTTTACCGTTTCGCTGGATGACCTAATCTCCGGTAAATATTTTAATAGGGAAGAGTGGCATCTGAACCACACATCGTTTGATGTGCCTTTCTGGAACGTTCACCAGGTACCGCTCTGGGGCGCAACCGCCATGATGCTGAATGAACTGCTGGAAATCTATAAAATTTTTAAAAAAAGTTGATTTGTCAGTTCCTTAACGTGAACCGGTAATCTCAGATATAATTTGGGCAATCACCACACCATTTTGCTTAACAAAGTTTTCATCCAGGACAAGTTTTTGGTTGACTTCCAGTTCAATTCCCAAATAATGAACTTCATCAAACTTTTTCCTGAGTGCAGTGGTAAACCCATCCGATGCGCCTTTGTAAGGCTGGTTCATACGCACACACATATCCGGCATTTTACTTTTCATTCGCTGTTTCCATTCCCGGCAAAAATCCTTCTCACTGGCTCGTGATGGATCATAAAGCAATCCAATTTCAAAATCCCGTTTTATCCCGTTCAACTCCGGGACAAAGGAGTGAATCCCAACATGAACAACCTGGCTGCCACTTTCGGTAATTGTCTCAATCGCCCCCTCCACACGCTGTCTGTATAGATGGTAATAATTATTAAGCAGCTTCTCTCTCTCCCGTTTGGTCAGGTTTTGGCTAAGCTCTGAATATAGCCTGGGGTGCCCTTGTGACCGGTTGACCTCAATGAGCAGCCGGGTCCAGGGATAAACAAACAGTGGTGCACTCAGGTTCTCCGACAGAATTTCCGCCAGCTGTAAGGCACCGGGATCCCAACCGCGATGTGATTCAAGCAGATCTTTTGCTTCATCAAATTCAAAAAGATGGCCAAACTCTTTCGGGACCTGATTCGAGGCATGCTCACAAGTAAAGATGTATTTAC
>SLGL01000175.1 GCA_007123785.1 Balneolaceae bacterium | reverse complement strand
ACATTATTTATACATGGAGTACCAGCGGAATGAAACGATTCCTCCCGACAAACTTGTACGGGAAAGATGTGAAACGAAATGCGGGTTAGAATAATTAATATATATATGATAAAGGAAGTAACTGATAAATTTATGGTAAAGAGTAAAACAGGATCTGAAGAATTGCTTGAACGAAGGCGGGCAGTTGTTGCAAATGGAGTAGGTATTTTCAATACGGCAACTGTAGCATCGGCCAGTGGTTCTACCATAACGGATGTGGACGGTAAAGAGCTGATCGATTTTGCAGGTGGTATCGGTGTAGTGAATGCGGGCCACTGTCCGGAGCCCGTTGTCCGAGCCATTCAGGAACAGGCTGCAAAATATATCCACACAAGTTTTAATGTGGTAACGTATGAACCCTACCTGGAACTTTGTGAAAAGCTGATCGAAATATTACCGCACGGTTCCGCAACCAAGGCGATGCTGGTTAGTACCGGGGCTGAAGCTGTGGAGAATGCGATTAAAATTGCGCGCCAGGCTACAAAGAGGCAGGCAGTCCTTTGCTATACCGGAGCGTTCCATGGACGTACAATGATGGCCATGTCCTTAACCAGCAAAATCGATTATAAATTAAACTGCGGCCCGTTTGCACCCGAAGTGTACCGCCTCCCATTCCCAAATTTTTACCGCTATAACCAAAATGGAGACATGGATGAATTTGTAAACTGGGAGTTAAAGCGACTGCATGAAAGTTCACGAAATCTGGTAGATCCTAACAACCTGGCTGCCATCATTATCGAACCTGTTCAGGGTGAAGGCGGAATTAATCCGGCTCCTGCAAAGTATCTGGCAGGTCTTCGGAAGTTCTGCGATGCATATGGAATCATGCTGATTTTTGATGAGGTTCAAAGCGGATTTGGGCGAACTGGTAACTGGGCCAGCTGGCAGGAGTACGGTATCACCCCCGATATCTCAACATATGCAAAATCTTTGGGGTCAGGAATGCCTGTTGCTGCTATCCTGGGAAGAGAAGAGGTGATGGACGCCGCCGCACCGGGAACCATTGGCGGAACCTATATCGGTAATCCGGTTTGTTGCGCGGCCGCAATTGCAACCATCGAATATATGAAGGAGATCGACCTGAACAAGAGGGGAGTGGAGGTTGGTAATATCACAAGAAAACGGTTGGAAGAGCTGAAGAAGAAATGTCCTCAGATTGGGGACGTAAGAGGGCTTGGAGCCTTTCTTGCCGTTGAATTTGTAAAAAATGGTGATCCGCGCCAGCCCGATGGAGATTTGTGCACTAAAATCGTAAAAGATTGTGCCGACCGGGGCCTGATTTTATTAAGTGCCGGAACACATAAAAATGTGATCCGAGTGCTTTCTCCGCTGGTTATAACAGACGATCAGCTCAATCAGGGACTCGATATCCTGGAAGATGTAATCATTAATGCCTGCGGGGTAAAATCATGAAACCTTTTGCTATAGCCGGAATCCAGATGAATGTTTCCGCAACTCACTCGAATGTGGAGATGATGAAGGTAAAGATGGATATACTCATGAATATCTATCCATGGGTGCAGATGGTCGTGTTTAGTGAACTGTGTGCCTACGGGCCGCTAATACACACCGCTCAGGAATTAGAAGGCCCTTTTGAGCTTGAGATGAAGAAGATGGCGAAAAAGCATGGTATCTGGCTGCTCCCGGGATCGATTTTTGAAAGCAGAGGCGACGAAGTTTACAATACAGCCTCAGTATACAATCCGGACGGAGAAGTTGTAGACCGATATAGTAAAATGTTCCCATTCTACCCTTATGAGGCGGGAGTAACTCCGGGTACCGATTTTTGTGTATTTGATGTTCCTGACGTCGGTAGATTCGGGGTCTCTATCTGTTATGATATGTGGTTCCCTGAAACCATCCGCACGCTGGCAGTAATGGGTGCTGAAGTAATTCTTCATCCGACTCTAACCGGTACCATCGACAGGGAGATCGAACTATCAATTGCACGTGCATCTGCGGCAACCAACCAATGTTACTTTTTTGACATCAACGGGCTCGGATCGGGCGGAAATGGACGCTCTATAATCTGCGGGCCAGATGGCCGGGTTCATTACCAGGCCGGATCAATTGAGGAACTCATGCCTATTGAAATAAACATGGAAAAGGTAAAACGAAGCCGTGAGCTGGGCATAATGCGTTTAGGCCAGCCGCTTAAAAGCTTTCGTGATCATATCGGAGATTTCACGATCTATCAAAATGGTAAAAAACATGAATACCTGGAGTCTTTAGGGCCTCTTAAAAAACCTGCGAGAGTAAATGAACTCAAAGATCTGAAAATGCAGGAAAAGAGCCTGAAAACGGAAGATAATACAATAGAATACAAACGGCCTTCAGAGTAAGAGGTTTTTCATCGGCCTGTTTTTTGCGATAATACCTGATGAATGTAAGTAGATACGAAGTCGTTCATCAGATAGGATGTTCGCAGAAAAGATTACATATTGCAGAACCACTTATGCCTGGAAACTAAATCTATGTTAATTATGCTATATATAGGTACAGGGTAATTTAAATAGGAAAAGCACTGCTACAGATTCTACTTTTATTGTAATGGATTGCAGTACTATTTATTAATTTAAAAAAGAGAATAATGACAGGCAGCACACAAAAAAGTACTCCTCATTTCAATGTGGCTCAGCTCAGGATTGATTTATGGAACCGGCTGAGGGCAGCTGTCCAGTCCATTAACCCCAATAACAGCGGCCTTTTCGAAAACAGAGACCCTAAAAGTGAAGCCCTTCACCTGCTCAAAAATCTGATGGCTGTCGAGAGTTATTATGCGTTTCCCGGTAAAAACAGATTATTAAGAATTGAAAAGGCACTGCAAAGAGAAGAGTATTCTGCTGCTTATGGGAAAATAGTTGAGCTTGTTCGTCAACTGGTTAGTGACTCATACCGAAGCAAACCTTTTATT
>SLGL01000347.1 GCA_007123785.1 Balneolaceae bacterium | reverse complement strand
TTGATGATGACGGACGCCAGCGTGTGATCGATTATGTGGTTCAAAAATATGGAAAGGATCAGGTGGCTCATATCATCACCTTCGGAACGATGGCAGCCCGGTCGTCGGTGCGGGATGTAGCCCGTGTACTGAACCTGCCGCTGCCCGATGCCGACCGGATCGCCAAACTGGTCCCCGAAACGATTGGGATTTCGCTGGAAGATGCTTTCAAAGAAGTGAAAGAGTTACGGGAACTCAAACAGCAGGATGATAAGCTCGAAGGCCAAACCCTTCAAATGGCGGAAACACTGGAAGGCTCGGTCCGGAATACCGGCATTCACGCTGCCGGAGTGATCATAGCTCCGGATAAACTCACCAAATATATCCCTGTTTGTTCTGCCAATGATGCCGATCTCTACGTTACCCAGTTCGACGGTAAAGTGATTGAGGATGCCGGGATGCTGCAGATGGATTTCCTCGGCCTGAAGACTCTATCCATCCTGAAAACGGCGATTCATTATGTGAAGGAAAATCACGGTACAGAGTACAACCTGGATGATATTCCGCTGGATGATGAACCCACGTTCGAGATGTATCAGAAAGGTGCTACAGTGGGAATTTTCCAGTTCGAATCGGACGGAATGCGCAAGTACCTGAAGCAGCTCAAACCGACCAGTATTAACGATCTGATCGCCATGAACGCACTTTACCGGCCCGGCCCGATGCAGTTTATCCCGGATTATATCCGCAGAAAACATGGCGAGGAGCAGGTGGAGTACGATCACGAAGACTTGCTGGATATCCTGGAACCGACCTATGGAATCATGATCTACCAGGAGCAGATCATGATGGTGGCGCAGCGAATGGGCGGCTACTCGCTCGGTGAAGCGGATGTGCTCAGGCGGATCATGGGTAAAAAGCAGCCTGAACTGTTACCTCCCGAAGAGGAGAAGTTCATCAAACAGGCGGTGGAAAAGGGTTACGACAAAAAAACCGCCAAAGAAGTTTTCGATAAAATGGCGTTGTTTGCCGGGTATGGATTTAACAAATCACACTCGGCAGCATACTCGGTGGTAGCATATCAAACCATGTATTTCAAGGCGAATTATACAGCGGAATATATGGCCGCTGTGCTGAGCCACAACATGGGCGACATCAAAAAGGTGAGCTTTTTTATTGAGGAGTGCCAGCGCATCGGCATTCCGGTGGATCCGCCAAACATCAACTCGGCCGAAGGTAAATTTATTGCGAAATCCGGTCGTGTACAGTACGGTATGTCGGCTATCAAAGGCGTTGGATCTGCAGCGATTGAACAGATTGTGAAGGAGAGGAATGAAAAAGGAGAATTCCGGAGTATCTTCGATTTCTCTTCTCGCATTGATACACGGGTTTGCAACAAAAAAACGATTGAAAGTCTTGCACAGGCCGGTGCGTTCGATACGCTTCATCAAAACCGGGCTCAGCTTCTGGCCAGTATTGAGGATGTTTTGAGCTATGCACAGCGTAAACAGGAAGAGGAGCGGTTAAACCAGGCAAGCCTGTTCGGCGGCAGTGGCGGCAGCGGAATGCTAAGTGAACCGAAGCTGCGGGAATGCCCTCCGTGGACAAACATAGAACGCCTGAACAAAGAGCGGGAACTCATCGGTTTTTACCTGAGCGGGCACCCGCTGGACCGGCATAAAGAAGATGTGAGCCTGTTTGCGAGCCACGATCTTTCGGAGGATACTCTCGGTAAACTGAACGATCGTGAGTCGGTAAAAGTAATCGGTATTATCACAGCAGTAAAAAGGGTAACCGACCGCAAAGGCCGGCCGATGGCATTTGCCCAGATTGAAGATTTAAAGGGAAGTACCGAAATGCTCATCTTTAGTGAAGTGTACGATCGCCATCAGGGGCTGATTGTTCCCGATACCGTTGTTCTGGCGGAAGGCACTATATCGAAAAAAGATAATACACCGAAAATCATTGCCAACAGTCTTGAAAGAGTGGAAAACCTGCGTGAAAAATTCCAGGGACAGCTCGAACTGAAAGTAAAATTGCGCACAAGCGAACTTTCAAAAGATGATCTCCTTCAGATGGCAACATTGTTCAGTACTCACAAAGGTGAGACGCCCATCCGGTTTGAGATTCGTTCGGATCATGCCAAAAAACCGATCAATATGAACGTGAGAAAGTTTGTGGTAGAACCGAGTAACGAGCTGCTTTTAGGACTTCGGGACCTGGTGGGCAGGAAGGCGGTTCATTTGTCGAGGGGGAAGTAAACGGCATGAGTAATGGGGACGGGGAGATTGGGAGAGGGAGTGACTGAGTGACGGGGTGAATTCCAAGCGGCGCAGTGGTGAGCGTTGGCCTGGCTGTGATTGAAGTGCGCCGCGCCTTCACCCCAAAGGCCTTTGTCATTTCGAGCGGAATGCGGTGCTTTTCCGCATGGAGTCGAGAAATCTCCTTGTCATTGGAAGGAGTGTAAGGCGTTGTTTACGTTAGTTCCCATCGCGGGGAAATGTCTCGAATTCATTATGACTGAAATGCGTCGGGATTAGGTTACCGGTAACAATTTTGGTTTCTGTCACCTCCTCATGGTGTTGCCAGCTATTCGGCATGATCAGGAGCTAATGTTGACAGAATTCAATTGATCGAAGAGTATATAATTCGCTCAAACCGATCATAAAATTCAGCCTGTGTGGGTGAAGGATATACCTGGGTGTACATCACAAGGGTCATCTCATTAACAGGATCTATCCAGTAAGTAGTCTGAAAAATACCACCGCAGCTAAGACTGCCGGGAGGTCGTTTTCCTTCATCCGCTCCTTCGGGAGTGGTGATGTGCAGGCCGTAACCGAACTTGTTGTCACCAAGTCTCAATTCATCAATTTGATGTGTGGACATTAATTTCCAGGTTTCTTCTTCAAGAATCCGGTTTCCGTTAAGTTCACCGCCGTTCAGCAGGGCTTGCAAAAACCGGGAATAATCGTAAACAGTTGAGGTTAAACCGGCGCCTCCTGAGTAGTAGCTCATGGCTCCCTGAACAGGGAAATTCGGGGTGATGATCTGATCTTCATTCGATGGAGCCGGTAATAGCTCATCTTCGACCGTGGTATAAAGGGTGACAAGGTCATCTTCGCGGCCGGGAAGGTAAAAACCGGTATTTTGCATGCCGAGAGGCCTGAAAATATGTTCTTCAAAATATTCTGCCAGTGTTTGTCCGGATACCACTTCAATCACACGCCCCAATACATCGGTATTGAGACCGTAAGTGTACTCTTCGCCGGGGTCGTGAGCAAGGGGCAGTTCTCCGAGTGCAGCCATCGCTTCTTCGATTGTGAGATCAGACTCGGTTCCGAGATCTGGAATACCTGCCTTTTCGTATAAAATGCCGAAAGTTTCGTTATTGAATCCATAAGCAATACCAGATGTGTGCGTAAGCAGATCATGTATGGTTATGCTTCGTGCGGCTGGTCGAGTTTCAAATTCTCCGGTCTCCTTGTCAAATTCAGTCAGTACCCGTGGATCGGCGAACTCGGGGATGTAATTCTCGAGCGGGTCATCCAAATCAAGATCACCTCGTTCGTATAATTGAAGGATAGCTGCACTTGTGATCGCTTTGGTCATCGAAGCGATGCGAAAAAGATGATCGGGTTCCAAAAGCTGCTCTTCTTCGATATCCTGCCAGCCCCATGCATCTTTCAGTGCAATTTCTCCGTGCCGCTTGATCAGAGCTGCTGCTCCGGCGATTCGCCCTTCCTCAATTTCTGTCTCGAAAAGATGATCCAGTTCCGCAAGTTTTTCAATATCAAACCCGAGATCTTCAGGTGTGGATACGCGTTCAGCCTGCTCGGTTTCGGAGGGCGTGCAGGAGATAAACAGGAAAAAGATGAGAAGCAGAATTGAACTCTTTTTCATAGGGAATAGAGATAAGGTAATGGACAGATTCAAAATAAAGATAAGTACCGGCATGACGGCTTCAAACCGTCATGCCGGTGTTATTAAATGTCATGCAGAAATCTTCTCACCCAGATTTTGATTCTGGTGTACAATCGGTTTAATTGCCTTAAATGCTTCGAGGGTTTTTTCGATGTGTTCATCGGTATGAGAAGCCATAGGAATAAGGCGGATTAACACCATGCCCTTGGGAACAACCGGATAAGATACACCACTTACAAAAACTCCGTGTTTTTCTCTCATTTCACGCATGATTGTTGTGCATAGTTTTGTACTTCCTTCGGTTAGTACCGGTGTAACCGGGCTTTCGGATGGCAATACGTTGAAACCGATTTTCCTGAGTCCTTCCCGCAGTTTGAGAGCGTTTTCCCATAACTTTTTTCTCCACTGTGGATTTTCCCGAATTAGTTTAATCCGTTCTCTTGCCGTGGCAACAATGGGAAGAGGAAGGCTTTTTGCAAAAATCTGGCTGCGTGCGTTGGCCTTCAGGAATTCTTTTACTCTTGGTTCAGTCGCAACAAATGCACCAATCAGAGCCACGGCTTTGGCGAAGGTGCCGAAGTAGATGTCAACACCATCCTGGCAGCCGAGAAGTGTGCCGGCGCCGGAGCCATCTTCACCCAGCGTACCGAATCCGTGTGCATCATCTACCAGGAGACGAAAGTTATACTTCTCTTTCAGAGCTACAATTTCTTTCAGCTTGCCCAGGTCTCCGGTCATTCCGAAAACACCTTCGGTTACAACCAATATAGAAGAGTTTGGTTTACTTCGGGCAGTGGCTCTTTTTAGCTGTTTTTCCAGTCCTTCTATGTCATTGTGTTTATAGACGAATGATTCGCTCATGGCAAGCTGTTTGCCGTCTACAATACAGGCGTGGCTCAGTTCGTCATAGATCAGAAAATCGTTTCGGTCAACCAGGCAGTGAATTACACTCATAATTCCCTGATAGCCGTAATTGAGCAGAAGGGCTTCGGGTTTGTGGACAAAATCAGCCAGTTCCCGTTCAAGAGCTTCGTGCTCATCGGAGTTTCCGGTCATTAGGCGTGCACCCATCGGCGCACTGAGGGAGTATTTGCGGGTCGCTTCTACATCAACCTGTTTAATATGTTCGTTCGCACCAATACCCAGGTAATCGTTGATGCTCCAGACAATCACATCTTTACCGTTGAATTTCATGTCGGGTCCAAGTGGGCCTTCGAGTTTTGGGAATGTGTAGTAGCCATAGCCGTCTGAGGTAAACGAGCCGAGTGGAGAGTTCCTGTTTTCCAGTTTGTCAAAAAGATCCATAAAGAGAGAGTTTAGCAAAAAGTTGTTTTGAGCATTTCCGCCTGTAGTCCGCCTGCGAAAATGGAGTGGAATAGTTGATATCTTTTAAAAGTAAGGAAATTGCCAAGTATGTCAAAAAGCTTCATTGTGGATTATGGAACCGGGTGACCCTGCGATGCTTTGAGTAGCCTGAACCAATCCTGTCTTTCGATCTGAAGCTTCATTGCATTTGCAGCGCTGATCAGACGTTTCTTTTTTCCGGTTCCGATAACGGGCTGGGGTGACGAAGGAAGCCGAAGCAGCCAGGCAAGCGCGATTTGATCGCTGGTAGCATTGTATTTTTTTGCCAGTTCAGCACATGTATACTGAACTCGTTTGGAGCGTTCGTCATCTCCGGTAAAGAGGCGTCCGCCCGAAAAAGGGGACCAGATCATCGGAGAAGCTTGATACTGCTGGGCCTGATCGAAGGTGCCATCGTAGATCGGATCGAGTTGCAACAGGGAGCATTCTACCTGGTTGGTGACAAGAGGATGATCGAGTTTGCTTTGGAAAAGTTCATACTGCGGCGGAGTGAAATTGGAAACTCCCACATGATTGATTTTTCCCTCACTGATCAGTTCGCTGAATACTTCGGCCATTTCCGATGCGTCCATAAGCGGATCGGGCCGGTGAATCAAAACCAGGTCAATGAAATCGGAAGATAGATTTTTGAGCGATTGCTCAACCGAACTGCGAATGTGGCTGGCTGTGGTGTTATAGTGCTGAATGGTATGTCCCGGGCGGTTTTCTGTGGTTAGGCAGATTCCGCATTTGGTTACCAGTTCCATGCGATCGCGAAGTGAAGGTTTCTCCTTCAGGGCTTTTCCGAAAATCGCCTCGTTTTGATAGCCGCCATAAATATCGGCATGATCGAATGTGGTGATGCCGTGTTCAAGAGCAAGTTCAATAAACCCGATCAGGTCGGAAGTGCTGAAATTCCATTCATCAAGCCGCCAGAATCCGGCTGCAATTGTTGAAAATTCAGGACCTTCGGGATGAAGTTTAAGTCTGTTTTTTGAGCTGTTTTTCATTGTTCAAATCGTAAAATAAAGAGTCCGTTGTACATATCACTTACAAGTACTTTATTACCCGGCAGCCAGGGATATATCGACCACAGTCCTCTGACACTGACAGAGTTATCTTCGGGAGTTGTATCGAAATAACCCACGGTGGTTACGTTTTCCGGATGCGGATTACTGATATCCAGAATTCTGAGTCCTGCGGTATAATTGGCCTGGTACATAAAGTCATTTTTGATATAAAGGTTGTGGTCAATCGCGGGGGTATCGTGTTCATAAAAACCGATCATTTCCGGATATTCAAGCTGTTCCACATTCCAGATGTAAGTTCGGGTCTTGTGGCCAAATTCCCGTTCATCCCCTTCATCATTCATAAAAAAGAAGCGGTAATCTTCAGTCAGCCAGCCCTGATGAATATAGGCACTGCCCTCGTAGGTTTCTATCGAAATTGTGGAAGGAGATTCTTTATCAGTAACATCGGTGATAACGAAATGGGTTTCGGCCGAACTGAAGCAAATTTCCCGGCCGTGATAGGCTTCATCAGGGCCATTATAAATTACACACTGTGTGTCGTGAATATAACCATTTCGGGTGCTGCCGGCTTTTTCTTCGGAATAGCACCCGGCAAATTCGGGCTGCAGAGGTGAGGAGATATCAATCATATGAAGTCCGCCTCTTGATGCGCAGTTTCCTCCGGATTTGGCCCCAACCACGTATGCAAATCCGGTTTCGGTGTTGATTTCGATATTATGGGCATTGCCAAATTCCGTATATCGAACAAAATCAGTGAATTCAACCGGTGGATTTTCTATATGCCGGATTTGAGTCAGATCAAAAACCTGTAGGCCGTAGTTTTGCTGTTCACTCACAATATAGAGGGTATTCTGAAATACTTTGAGGTCCCGCCACATGGATGAGCCCCCTTTATCATCGTCATGATTCGGGAAAAAAATGTCCGATTGTTTAGCCTGAAAATCAGCCGGTTCCATTACTTTACCGATAAACAGGGGGCTCGACGGATCCGTGACTTCAATAATTGCCACTCCATCGGACAGCCCTGCAAGAGCATATTCTTTTTGGGTTTCGGTGTCGGTCCATCCCCAGATATCATTTAATTGTGAAGCTTGCATTTCTTCGGGAGTGAGATGTGCGTACAGATCAACATTCTTACATGGATAGATTCCAGCCGTTCCGTTTTCGCAAGGAGTGTAAGCAGGGATATTTCCTGAATCAGTTCCACAAGAGGTGAAAACTACTATAAGTGGAATAACAATAAACAGATAGCGAAACATTTTAGGCGATATATCCGTTATATATAATATGGGATCAGATTTTTGTTTGTAAAATAAGTTGAATTATTCAAATCATTTCCCATTTTAATAAGAAGAAACAGATTAATTAAATTGTAAGATACAGATAGATTGTTATGGCTGACGAAGAAAAATACGAAGAGATGATCGAAAACCCGACCAAGCACCAGTTAAAAGCTATTCGCCATGCACGTGAACGGGCCTGCATTGATGCAATGAAATCATCCAGCTCTAAAAATCCGCACAATAAAGGTTCCGATCTGGCAGGACTGTGGAGGTATGTTTATGAAGAGTACTATCAGTTTCAGTAATTGTGTGGGGTTACCACCGGCAGTACTTTTTCCCTGATGGTGAGAGTCAGGTGGTGAATGGCTGTTCCGAGTTGCTCTCCGTCCGTATGGACAGCTACCGGTTTGTCCGTGGTTATTTCCAGTCGCTTGCACTGGCGTGTACGTACACCAGACATATGTGGCGACGGACCCCATCTGAAACGGGGAAGGTAGGCCAGTACTTTTGACAGCGGAATTTCATCTATCGTTAAAAGATCAATTAAACCATCCTGCATATCTGCTTCCGGCGCGATAAAAAAACTTCCTCCTTCCCATTTTCCATTGCATGCAGTAACCATAATAAAACTCTCTTCCGTTATCTCGCCGTCGAGATTCAGCTCCATTTTTGAGCCGCGAAATTCAAACGCCGCTTTGAGTGCTCCCATTACATAAACGGCGTGTCCTCTCAATTTTTTATAGTTTTTTGCATAGAAGTTGGCAAGGCCGTCCAGCCCGATACCGGTAGTATTTGCGCACCAGGCTTCAGCATCTCCTTCAATGCGGATCAGGTCAATCAGTATCGTGTGTTCATTGTAGAGAATATCCATGCATTCGGGCAGGGTGTTGTTCAGTCCCAGCGTTTTAACAAAATCGTTGCCGGAACCGATGGGCAACACGCCAAGTTTTGCATCAGAGCCAACCAGGCCGCTCACCACCTGGTTAATCGTTCCGTCGCCGCCGCATGCCACCACGAGGTCAAACAGTTCAGCTTTCCGGCGAGTCAGCTCTTTTACACTCTGGTCTGCACGGGTGATATTTATTTCAAACTCATCCCACCGCTGTTTCGCCTCCCGGTTCAGCCAGTCGATATGACGGGTAGCCCGATTGCGGTCTGCCGTAGGATTGAAGATAAAACAGGTTCGTGTACTCCTTTTTTGCATGGAAGGATACTACAGCAAATCGGGTAAATAAAAAAGGATCTTTTTTTAGAGAAGTGACCCCATTATTGAGGTAATGAGCAGGATTTTTGTCGTATTGGCGATCCAAATGGTAAAATTTTCAAATAAATGTGAAGCACTGTTTTGAATATCTAAGCCGCATACTTCGAATTTCGGGCAGTTCGATATCCAGGAAAGTGAAACATGAGATTATTTATTTCAACTTAACTTTTTATTAAACGAATTGATCACCTTCTTTGCGTTTTGTGAAAAGCTTGAGCAGAATTCGATGTTTTGCCATTTGAATAACTCTGATTTAAAATTGCAGTGTCTTGTTCAAGTATTTCGGTCATCCTGGTAATCATATAGCATCGGAATGCTACCCGATTGAAGTCTGCAGATGGTTTTTTTTTAAATTTTTCATAGAGATAGAGGAGGGGTTTTGGGAGAATTTTGTAGGATTTGTATTTAAGGCTGTTTAGGCCATAATACAGGTAAATGCCTTTGATATAGTTATAAATCTTCTTTTTTATAGTTGCGAAATTGCCGGATTTATTTTCTGTAATGGGGCTATTTTTCACCTTTATTTTGTTTGTCAGGAAATCTATAAAATCTTCACCAAACAGTGCTTTAGAGTGAGCTGTCTGTAGAGCTGTTATTATCAGTTGTACCACCTCCGGATCACGAAATATCTCAAGGCTGTTTTCTGTGGAGCTTCTGGAGGCGTATGGAGTTTTATCGTGTAAGGAGTCGACCAGCTCCATGAAGATTTTTTTATTTTTTCTCAAATGATCTGGAAATTGATAAACAGTGTCGATAATCTGTCTTGAAATAAACGGGTTGATAACTTCCGTATAAGATAGTTTGATGTCGTTCAGTGCACCGTGAATAGTTGGGTATCTGAAATAGTGGTAAAGGCGGTCACACCAAATGTCTATAGATTCTCCTGGTTTTCGATCTAAAAAATCTGAGAGCTTTTGTTCCGGAAAATCGAAATCCTGAATAATTGATTCCATATTTTTTAAGTCGGAACAAAGGGGGCAGCCAAGGTGATGTCTGATGTGTAGTTCGGTAATGGTTTTGTATGGAAAAAAAATAACATCTCCCCGTAGCACACCTTTTATCTTTTTACTTTCAGCAATATTATTCCATATTTTCATGCCATCCATGTATGCTGAAATGTGATCGATACGCCCTTCACCACATTTTAAATAACGATCAAAGATCACACTAAAAGGTTCATCAGAGCGATTTAAGGGATGAAAAGAATGGTTTGTTTCGAGCTCTTCAGCAAGCTTATTTGCAACAAAGGCATCACTGTAACGATTTTTTAATGATTTTTGGAGTCCATATGTGAGGGTATGCAAATTATCACCGGAAACCATGTTCTTTTTCAGTAAAAATAGAATTGCTCGACTGTCATATCCACCTGAAAGTGTAATTGGCCACTCGGTAAGATTTAATTTTTTCAGGCTTTTAATAGATCCTTCAGCGGCAGTGCGAAGCTCATTTTTGTGTTCCTGGTCTGTTTTTTTCTTTGGATTCAGTGAAAATGGATTGTGTTTTTCAGCAATCGTCCAATCCAGTTTATTGAGTAGTACTGATGAATCAGGCCTTAATTTCTTGATTCTTTTATCCCAGGAATATTCGGGTCCAATAGTTCCGGTGGAGAGCATCCAGGGAATAACCCGGTCATCAAACTCAAAACTGCCCAGATACATTACAATGGGACGCTGTGAAGTAGAAGCAATAAAGTAATCTGCATCGTGATAATACCAAATAGTTCGGGTTGCAAGGATATCACTTACAGCTTCAAAGTATTGTTCATTATTTCTAAATATAGCAAAATTACCTTCCGGGCTCTGTGACCCTATTTCATGCCAGTTATTCACATTTTTATATAAATGGCCTAATACAAAAGAGTGATCAATTGATTTAAAAAAAGGTTGATAGTTCAATATGACATAAGCATTGTCGCCATTTGAAAACACTTTCTGTTTAGTTGAGGAAAGGTTGTCGGGGAGTAGCAGGTTGCAGATTTTATGAAGAGCTTCAGTATCAGCTTTTATATCAGTTTTTTCCAATGGAAACCCGCTGGCGGAAAGCTTTTCCAACCCGTCAAGCCTAGCTGGAACTTCTGCTGCCTTGAGCAGGTCAAAGGCATCGGGTTTTCCGATAATGGTTTTCCATACTCCCGGAGCTTCCTCCACCCAGGTGGGTTGTTGGGCATTGATGGTTAGACTAAGGTTGAAGCAAAGGAAAAAAATCAGCATTTTCCTTACGCCAATCGGTGGGTTAAATAGCAACATATGAAGAAATAGTAAGATTGGTTGGCGGGATTGATTAAGGTAATTTCCTGTTTCCCTCATCAGCGTACCCCAAGTTGTTGGATATATCGTTCCTTATGTTTCAAAAGGGCAAACACCTCATCGTGATAGCTGCTGAAACCGGGAA
>SLGL01000308.1 GCA_007123785.1 Balneolaceae bacterium | reverse complement strand
TTTCATTTTCCACACTATTATTAAGATTCACACCAACTCGTAACCTTTCACCTAATGAATGCCTTAAATTGATTCGACCAGACAAACGCTGAAAGTTCGTATTGATAATCACACCATCCTGATCATAATAATTCATTGACAAGAAATATTGGGTATCCTCAGATCCACCCGAAAAAGAAAGCTGATGTTCCTGAACAGGAGCAACCCTAAGCACTTCGTCCTGCCAATTTGTTCCAGCACCTATTGCATTCATATCTGCCTGTGAAAATGGTGCACTCTCACCCCGGTCAATACTCAGAGCATTGGCAAAGGTCATATACTCCTGGGCATTCATCAGGTCCAATCTTTTTGCAGACTCCTGGATACCGACAGAGCCGCTATAATTAATCTCTAAAGGTGCCCCTCTTTGTCCTTGTCTTGTTGTTATAAGAATAACTCCATTTGCTCCTCTGGCTCCGTAGATTGCAGTAGCCGAAGCATCTTTCAAAACCTCAATAGATTGAATATCTGCAGGATTTATTGAGTTCGAGGGATCGGATCCCGGAACACCGTCAATTACATACAAAGGTTCGTTACTTGCAGTAATTGACCCTGCACCTCTGATCCTTATTGAAAATCCACCTCCAGGTTGCGCACTGGTTTGAGTAACCTGTACACCGGCAATTCGACCCTGAATAGCCTGATCAATCGATGCCTGGGCACCGCGATTAAGATTTTCAGCACTGATTGAACTTACTGATCCTGTAAGGTCACTTCTTTGAATGGAACCATACCCAATGACAACAATATCATCCAGCATTTGAACATCGGATAACAGCTCAATTTCAAGCTCCGTTCTACCATCCATCTCAACTTCTGTTCTGATGTATCCTATAAAAGAAAAAATCAGTGTTTCTTCCAAACTCGGTACACCCAACTCAAATTCTCCATCTACATTTGTAGTCGTTCCAGTAGTAGTACCCTCAACAACTATATTCACCCCCGGAAGCGCTTCCCCGGTCTGCGCATCCACAACCCTGCCGGTAACCGTTTCCTGAACAATATCATATTGTTCATATACCTCTTCAGATTCATTCATATTCATGATGACAAGCTGGCCGTGCGAAGAAACCGCAAAACGGAACCCGGTACCCTGTAATACCTCCCAAAGGGCACTATTGACCGTTACATGTTCAAGATCTACATCCAGCCGGTGGTCAATCGACTCAACCCCAACCGCATTATAGATAAGTTCCAGGCCGGCCTGATCTGCGATCTCTGCCAGCCCGTCAAGTACTGTAGCATTATGAATCCTGACAGAGATCATCTTGTTCAACACCACAGACCTGGAAACATCCCGGTTAATCTCTACACCCTGAAACAGGTCGCTTATGACATCCGTGTCCGGCAAAGCTTTCCTCTCAAGGTTTCCGTTTTGCCCTGTAACTGTGGCAGGCAATAACAGCATACCTGTTATCACGAACAGCGACAAAAGTGTGCCCATCCTTTTCAGGAATATCCCGTATCTATTTGTACCCATAATTTTATATGTTTTATGTTTATCGTTTTATCGTTTTTGTTGTTATTATTTCTTCAAAAAAATGACTGTATTGCCGTCCTGTTTATAGTGAAGGTCAAGCGACAGTGCAATGGAGCTCAGAACCACTGACAACGGGACATCTTCAAATGTACCTGTTAACAGCTGGTCACCCACTGAAAAATCACCTTCCAAAATCACTTCGATATCGTACCATCGTTCCAGCCGGGATTTCACTTCCCCAACCGGAGTGTCACGAAATGTGAGTTTCCCTTTCGTCCAGTCCAGGTATCGTTCCGTATCCGTAATGGTGGAAGCCACAATCTCTCCGTTTCTTGAAAATGTACCCCTTTGATTCCGGGTTAGCTGAACTTCCGGAGCAAGCATATTCTCGTCAGAATTCAGCGATACTTTTCCTTCGGCAACCACGACTTCAACATTATCTTCGTCCGAATAGGCACGAACATTAAATTTTGTGCCCAGCACCTGGGTCACCGAATGATTTGCATGTACGAAAAACATTCTGTCTGTATTTGGTTCTACTTCAAAAAAGGCTTCTCCCTCAAGGGTTACGATCCGGTTGTTATTCGTATAATTCTCCGGGACAATCAGCTTGCTTTCCGCATTCAGATGCACCCTTGTTCCATCGGAAAGTTTTACTGACGTCCTCTGTCCCTTGTTGGTTGTAATTTCCTGCATACTCAGTTCAGGTTCATGAGCCACGTACATCAGCGAAATATGTGAAAACAGAAAAGCAATCATCAGAACAGCCGCTACTGCTGCGGAGTAAGCGATCACCCTGGCACTTCTTCTGCGCCTGCGATTCTTATTTTTATAGAATTGATTATGCTTCCTTTTAGAATCTTGCAACTGTTCCGTTTCAGAAGCTGAGTTGTGGGAGTGTAAAACCCTTTCACGCAGGGAATCCCATGCTTTATAGGAATCAACATGAATTCTTTTACCTGGCGGAATATCCCATATCTGTTTCATCTCATTCATTCTTTTCTGATTCTCAGGTGAGGAATGAAGCCAGGCCTCGACCTGTTCCTCTTCCTTCGTGGTACATTCCCCGGATAAGTACTTATGTAATAATTCGGTATTCAACGGTTATTTTGTTTTTCATTTTATCCATTCTGTTAGTAATACGGCCTTGAACAGGGGTACCCTGTAATTTTTTTGGTTTTTTGGGAATCTGGCGGGAGTTGAATCTTTTTTATGGGGAAAGATGGTGCAGTTGGGGAGTGGGGTGACATTACCCATGTAATACAGATAATTAAATTAAATGTATTGTAGCACAACGCTTTAAGGAATTATAGAGATTGGTTGTTCATTTTGGCTTGATCCAAAACGAACCAAATGATCAAGCCTCCCTACGCTAAAGCTTCGGAAGACAGGACGGTAAATCAATGGGCGGCGGGTGCTGTCGGGCGACGGAAAAATTTCAAGGCCGATTAA
>SLGL01000226.1 GCA_007123785.1 Balneolaceae bacterium | reverse complement strand
CATAGAGATAAAATTAATCAACTATTATTTGTGTATAATGCGGAATAAAAATTTACCTGTTTTTATTCTTAATAAATTAAAATAATAAAGAAAAACAGAGTAGTATTTAAGGTTGTTTGTTACAAAAAGCTTTTGTTAATTTTTTGTTGTTTAGCTTTATAAACTTTATTATCAAAATATTGGCGTACTATATAATGATTATTTCGCATGAATGAGGTTGAATTTACACAGAAAATTATTTGGTCTTTGCCATTTCCTGCGATTCTTTTAAGAGGAAATAGGCTGGATTTTGAGCTGGTATTGGCCAATAAAGCCTTTTTGAAGATAACCGGAAAAAAAGATGATGAAGTTATCGGTGAACCATTATCGAACCTCATTGCTGAATCCGGAAAAAATCAATTGTCCGATCTGCTAAATGCCCTGAAAAATGTTGTTCAGACAGGCAGGGAGGTTCAGGTTACTTCCCGGAAAATTATTTTCCCTGATCAAAACTCAGAGTGGTTCAGTGGAAAAATTTTTAAGGTGAATCTGACCCCCATTAATGATTCTAAAAGCAGCAGATTGATTTTACTAACCTTCTATGAAGATTTTTCCAGAGATAATCAAGAAAGTACGTTTGAACAGAATAAAAAATTGGAAAGACTGCGGGATGAAACTCAAAAGATTGCCAGAGTTGGAAGCTGGGAAGTGGACTTGCAAAAAAACACACTTTACTGGTCAGATATGAATAAAGAGATTCATGAAGTTTCCCCGGATTATGAACCCGATCTGGAGTCAGCTATTCTATTTTATAAAGAAGGTGAAGACCGGGAGAAAATCAGAGAAGTGTTACAAAATGCCATCGAAACCGGTGAGGCTTTTGATGTTGAGCTTCAAATAATTACTGAAAAGGGAAATGAATGCTGGGTTCATGTAACCGGGAAGACAAAAATGAAAGATGGTACTACTATTCGGATTTACGGGGCTACACAAGATATTCATAAGAGAAAAATGACCGAACTGGAGAGCGGGACAGTATTAAAAAATTTACATGAACGTGTAAAAGAGCAAGAGTGTCTATATGAGATTTCAAAATTGTGTAATTTAGCAACCAAAGCTGATGATCTTCTTGCCAGGGCAGTTGACATTATTCCAGAAGGATGGCAATACCCGGAAATTACTGTGGCGTCTATTAAATACGGTGATAAAACCTGGCAAACTGATGGATTTATTGAAAACGATCGGACACTTCATTGTAAAAAAAATGTTTCAGACAAACACAGCCTCAGCATATCGGTAAGCTATACTAAACCGAAACCTGAATTGGATATCGGCCCTTTCCTGATTCAAGAAAAATTGCTGTTGGAATCGATAGCTTCAAACCTTTTACTTGCGACAGAGCGGATTGAAAATTTAAAAAAAATGGAGGAGCTCAATGCCAGTCTTCAAAAGCGGACAAAAGAGCTGACACGTTCAAATAAAGAGCTGGAGCAGTTTGCTTTTGTAACCTCACACGACCTGCAGGAGCCGCTTCGGATGATTACGAGCTTTTTAACACAGCTCGAAAAAAAGTATGGCGAACAGTTGGATGAAAAAGCCCGCCGGTACATTTTTTATGCGAAAAATGGCGCAAAACGAATGAGACAGGTCATTCTGGATCTTCTTGAGTTCTCGAAGATGGACGCTGATGAGAATAAAAAAACAACCATTGATGTAAACAAAATTGTAAATGAGGTGCTTTCACAGAACAAACGTATGGTTGAAGAGTTAAATGCTGTGATAAATGTAAACGAATTACCTGTAATTCAGGGTTTTAAGCCATCTATCAGGCAATTGTTCAGAAACCTGATCATAAATGCATTGAAGTATCATCAGGAAGGGCAGTCTCCCAACGTTTTTATTTCTTCTGAAGAAACTGATAAACAGTGGTTATTTACAGTTCGCGATGACGGTCTTGGAATAGATCCTGCCTACCACGAAAAAATTTTTGAAATATTTCAGCGCCTGCACAATTACGAAGAATTTGAAGGAACGGGTATTGGGTTAGCTATCTGCAAGAAAGCAGTGCAGCGGCACGGAGGCGACATCTGGATTGAATCGCAGCCGGGTATTGGAAGCACATTTTATTTTTCAATTCCAAAATAGGTTAACAGTTCGTATGGAAGAAGAAAACGTTCACATTTTATTGGTCGAAGACAATGAAGGGGACATTCTGTTGATGAAAGAAGCTTTAGAAGATACCAGTATATCTGCCAAAATCAGTGTGGTGAGAGATGGAGAAAAAGCAGTTCGGTTTTTCGAGGAAGAGAGTGAACTTATTGAAATAAAAAATCCGGACCTTATAATACTCGACATCAATATTCCTAAAAAAAACGGATTTGAAGTACTTAAAAATATCAAATCTAACCAGAATTACTCACACATACCCGTGATCATGTTCAGCACGTCTTCATCACATCAAGACATTGTAACATGCTATAAAAATCATGCAAATTGTTACATAACCAAACCCGATGATGCGGATTCTTTTTTTGAGGCCGTGCAATTGATTATAGAATTTTGGATGAAACTTTCTGAGCTGCCCACAGCATAAAAAACAATTTATACTCATTAATTAAGTTGAAAAATCACCGGTAATTTACCTGCTGGTGAGTGGTTACCGGACAGAAACCGAGTCATTCCTTTCTGAAAAACTGTTCGAAATCGCCTTCCAAGCAGGGCCTTGCAGAGGAGATCTCTTGGTGTGATATCCGGTCTGATTATTATTAACGTTCTCTCTGGTTATGGTTTATAGGTAAATATTGAATTAACTTAAAAATACATAAAAGATGCCTCTGTCTGAATATCATTTTATTTTGACAGGAATTTTACGTTCTTTTCTAACAACAACGGGGAAAATGTGGATGGTTTTACTCTTTCAGTGGGATCTTTATACATAAATTTCAGAAAGTTCAATGACTGCAGTATATGTCTTTAGAAAAAAAATATCAGT
>SLGL01000272.1 GCA_007123785.1 Balneolaceae bacterium | reverse complement strand
CTTCTAAATATTTCGGCGGACACAGTGACATTTTGGGAGGGGCTGTAGTTACCCGTAAAAATGATGAACTTTTTCAGCAAATTCGTCTCAATCAAAAAATGGGAGGGGCGGTACCTTCTCCGCAGGACTGCTGGATGCTGAGCCGCAGCACCCGAACACTTGCCTATCGCATGAAAGGACACAATGAACACACTCTGCAGGTGGTTGATTTTCTTAAGGAGAATAAAAAAGTGGCGGATATTTACTTTCCGGGTGTCGAATCTCATCCCGGACATAAAATAGCCAGGCACCAGATGAAAGGGTTTGGGGGTATGGTCTCATTTTTATTGGACGGAAATCAGCAGGAAGCGATCCGAATTGTGGCCCGCTCTAAACTGATTACACGAGCCACCAGCCTTGGCGGAGTGGAAAGTACGTGGGAACACAGGCGCAGCAGTGAGGGAGATGGATCGGTAACTCCTGAAAACCTTATTCGACTCAGTGTTGGCCTCGAACATCCTGATGACATAATCGCAGATCTTGAATATGCGCTTGGGTAAGCTGAAATAAAATCACCATTAAAAAAATGGCCTGTTGAAACGAATTCAAACAGGCCAAGGAATTTTGATATTCATAAAAAGGTCATCTTGTGGAATTTGCTGTTACTCTTCCGCAACCAGCAGCTCCTCCATCTCTTCTTCCTGGAAGAAAAAACGGTCGCTGAAAGCGGGCTCGAGATCATCTATCCAGATGGCATTTTCATCATATTTGGCATAAAACGGGCGACCGACCCAATCCGGATCACGCCCCTGGAGAAATCGCAGTGTAAATACTTCTTCGTTGTTCACTTCACTCACGCCAAGTACCTGAATTTTCCCGGGTGTGCACGACATGCTCGGTCCGCGTACAGTCCGGCAAACACCACTCACCTGCTGATACGCTTTCTGCCATATCTCCCATGCTTCTGAAAGAGTGACGGCAAAGTGGTGCTGGGCACCGGTATCTCGTACTACAAACATATAGTAGGGAATGCAATTCAGATTCACCTGTTTACGCCACATATCTGCCCATACATCGGCATCGTTGTTGATATGGCGCAGAAGCGGAGACTGTGTCCTGATCTGCACCCCTGTATCTCGAAGCCGCCGTATCGCTTTCTTTACGGCATCTGTTTCAAGTTCAACCGGGTGACTGAAATGAGCCATAAATGCGAGATTAATACCCCGTGATACGATCTCTTCAAAGAGCTCCAGGTACTCATCCGCATCAGAATCGGTCAAAAATTTATACGGCCAGTAACTGAGCGCTTTGGTTCCGATTCGAATCGTTTGAAGATTTGTTTTTTCAAGATTGTCCAAAATCGGCTTCATATACCTTTTAAAGACACGGCAGTTCATAATCATCGGATCCCCGCCGGTAAACAGTACATCAGTTACCTCCTGATGTTCTTCGAGATACCTGACCAGCAGTTCGGATTCGCGCATCATAAATTTCATATCGTTCATACCCACAAACTGCGGCCATCTAAAACAGAAAGTGCAATAGCTATGACAGGTTTGTCCCGCACTCGGGAAAAAGAGCACTATTTCACGATATTTATGCTGCAGACCCCAAAGTTGCTGCCCGTCAATCATTGGCACATTTTTATCGGCCTGGCCAGCCGGATGCGGATTCAACTGCACACGGATGCTGTTACTAACTTCCTTCAGCTCTTTTTTATCAGTAGTTCGCTCAAGTGCGGCTTCCATCTTTTTATAATGATGGGGAAGAAGCATATTTTTTTGGGGAAACGTGAGATTATAGATCGGGTCATTTTCAAAATTATCCCAATCAATCAATTCATCCAGAACATAATTATTCACTTTAAATGGAAGTACATTCCCAACAACCTTAATATTTTGTTTAATTTCACCCGGCAGCTTTTCAACCTGAGGAATGGTGAGGTAATTACTGAGAGAATACGCTTTGTATTTCATGATGGTAGAAATTTTCCGGTTTTGGTTTCAAATTTTTTTTGAGCTATGCAGAAACACTAAATCCGATATTACATCGGACAACAAGGAGTATGTGCCGTACTTTAGAGGCAAAAACCCATAAAAATACTCCGATTAGCAGAAGCTATGCCTCCCCGGCTGCACGCCCCGATTGGGTGACTACAATCCGTTAAACTGTACACCTGATGCGGAATTGACAGACAGACGTGCATTATTTTTTTCGGGAATGCACGGTATCAACCATCCTGATTTCATGGTACCTGTTACTTGCTGTACAAACTTGCTGACTCTCTCTTGATCGTGACCGGGATTTATCAGGTTAATCCCAAATCAGCAATTTTGTGTTTGATTCCGCTTCCCAACATTTTACACATTGGATTCATATTAAGGTATCAAAGCCAAAATATAAAAAAGAATTAACTCACCCAAATAAACATCTTGAACACCAAATCTTAAATTATCCTACCATATATGTCATACCATCTGTTATCTTATACAGCCTGTTTTAAAGCACTGGTTCCTTCTCTTTGAGCACCAAACCTCAAAACCCAGCAACCCTTGAATTTGAACATTGTGTTAATCAACCGATATTTGACCTGGCTGATCACCGGCTTTGTTTCACTTCTTCTGTTTCACTCGTGCACACCAAAAGAAGGTGAGGAATATCAATTCGGCTCTGAAGAAATTACTGCACTTCCGATGAACTCAATACCCCTTGAAAACCTTGATCCATTCCAAACCAATGGTGACAACTGGGTGATCGCAGGAAACGTATGGTCTGACCATAAATCTGAACATTCTATTGAGACAGAAGAAGGCTCCGGTGTGCTTGTGAGTCTCTCAGAAAGCGGAGAATCAGCAGATATTCTCTCCAGGCTGGAACACGGTGATATCGAACTGAGGCTTGAATTTCTAATTCCCAAAAATTCCAATTCAGGAATCTATTTTCAGGATCGGTACGAACTCCAGATTCTGGATAGCTGGCTTAGCGAAAACGCCCG
>SLGL01000034.1 GCA_007123785.1 Balneolaceae bacterium | reverse complement strand
GGTTTGTGGATGAAGAAAAGGGTGGAGAATCGTTTGGAGGTGAGGAGTCCTTCCACATCAACGTTGTTGAGCTGGCCGCTGACAGGCTGACGGTGACTGCTTTGCATCCGGATCAGTTGCCTGCCATTGAAAACGGCGAAGAACCCAAGCCGATTCATACCTTTAGATGGAGTCAGTCGGAAAATACCTGGCTTTCGTATGACCCGGACACCGGGGAATGGAAAGCGTATTAGCAGATAAGAAACAATTTATTAACAATAGATTTATCTTGTTTTAGAATAAGAAGTTTAACTTTCCTTATTGTAAATCTCAGAGAGTACAGTCTCTACTATGTTTAAAAAATAAGGCATTGAAGGAAATTCCCTTTTTAATCTTCTTGTAAAATATTCATATTAAAACCTTCTAAACGAATTTTTTATTAACCAAACTAAACATAATTTTACCATGAGTCATCAAACACGCAGAGATTTTCTGAAGACCGGAGCTTTATCAACACTATTACTGGGTTCCGGGATAGCTATTGCCGGAGGTTGTGATGCTATCAGCCGAAGAGGTAAAACCAAAAATATAATCTTTCTTGTATCCGATGGAATGAGTGCAGGAACCTTGCAAATGGCGGATACGATGCTTCGGCGCCGCGACGGGCGCCCCTCCAACTGGGTCCGCCTTCTTGAAGACAGCACCCTCAAGCGCGGTTTGATGGATATGGCTTCGGCAGACAGAATTGTGACCGATTCGGCGGCAGCTGCAGCATCCTGGGGATGCGGGTACCGGGTCAACAACGGCGCGTTGAATATCACTCCTGATGAGGTCCACCGAAAACCGATTCTTCCTTTGTTCAAAGAAAGTGGCAAAACAACCGGCCTAGTTACCACAACAGAGATGACCCACGCCACACCGGCCGGTTTTGCAGCAAATGTGGAATCACGCGGCATGGGAGAAACCATTGCTGAACAATATCTTGAACGGGAGATCGATGTATTGATGGGAGGCGGAAACAATCATTACGATCCGGAGATGCGAGAGGATGGACGCGACCTCTATGAAGAACACCGCGAGGCAGGTTACTTTGTTGCCAAAACCAAAGGAGAATTGCTGGCCGGAGATCCAACCGAAGGCAAGGTATTGGGTATTTTCACCAATGGCCATCTGCCCTATACACTGGACCATCTGAATACTGATAATCTGCTGGAAAACGTTCCCACACTGGCTGAAATGACTGATCTGGCAATACAAAACCTCTCTGGAAATCCCAATGGGTTTATAATGCAGGTGGAGGGTGGCCGTGTGGATCATGCTGCTCACAGCAATGATGTAGGCGGGTTGATTTATGATCAGATCGCCTTTGATGATGCTATCGGCGTGGCGATGGACTTTGCCCAGGGACGCGATGATACGCTTGTGATCATAACTACCGATCATGGTAATGCTAATCCCGGTTATAACAGTTCAGCCGATGAATATTTTGATTCCATTCAAAACCACCGTCACACCGCCAACTGGATTCGTGCCGGGCTTGATGAGAACAGCTCCATTTCAGAGATTCAGGAGCGGATTCAATATGCGACCGGTTATGAAATTCCCGAAGAGCAGGCTGAGCTGTATCAGCAATCGGCTCGGGGAACCTATCGGGCTGCATACGGACGAATGAACAGTACTTCGGCCGTGCTGGGACAGATTTTAGCTAACCATTGTCATGTCAATTGGGTTGGTGGATCTCATACGGGTGATTATGTGGAACTGGCCTCCTTCGGGCCGGGGAGTGAAGCGATTGAAGGTTTTGTGATCAACACACAGTTGTTTGATGTGATGACTGAAGCGGCTGGAGTGACGGATTATGTGGATAATGATCAAACTGTTGCACATTTGTAACAACTTTATAGTCAATTTGAATTTATTCGCAGCTTTTTAAACACTCTGCGTATAAACAGTCAGTTTTTGAAATCCCGGGTGTATTGGAGTCCGGGATTTTTTATTAAAAACGGAGATAAATAAAAAGAAAAGAAAAAATAACAAAGTTGTTGACTATCCTGGGAAAAATCAGTATTAGTAAAAGGTGAAAAGGTTTTTGTTCTGTACATCTTTTCTGACAGTAAGAAAACGCAATGGTAAAATGGTCTTCAAGCCGTTGCCTGAAAATGGTTTATAATTAAAAGATGAAAAGTAACCTGCCGGGATAATTCGTGATGGTCTTTCCTGTATAAATTGCTTTTCTCAAGCTCATCGAATGTCTGAAATTATAGGTGAAAACAATCGGAAACGGATAGTTGACCTGAGAAAAGGTTGTCCAAATGCATTCAGGAAAATTTTTGAAAAATACCATCAAAAATTGATTCTTTATTCGCTTGCGATAGTTAAACAGGATCACGTTGCGAAAGATATTGTACAGGATACATTTATCAGGTTATGGACAAATCGTGGCAAAATTGATCCGGATCAGTCACTCAGCGGATATCTTCATACGATTGCCCGAAATTTGGCTTTAAACCATTTAAAACGGGCGGGGTATGATCACGAGCTGAAAAATCGAATTTGGAAAACGATTCAGGAAAATCAGCATCGGGTGAGTACAGAAGAAAGTTTAATTGCCATGGAAAGCAGCCTGCTTATACAAGAAGCAATAGACCGGCTTCCTTCGCAACGCCAAAAAATCTACCTTTTGTCAAGAGAAAAGGGGATGTCTCATCGGGAGATCGCTTTGAAGCTGGGCATTTCAAAAAATACCGTAAAAAATCAAATAGTAACTGCTTTGAAAGAGTTGCGTTCTCATCTCGAAAAATATACGGACATTGCACTTATTTGGTTTATTGCAGTCCTGGCTTATTGGTTGTAGGAGGTTTTGCAATACATTATATACGGACAATTTCGACTTCACTCCACTCCGTTGCGCTCTTCTGACGATATGCTTCATTCGTAGTGAAATGGAGAGAATATCGACCCATAAAATCGAATAATGTCCGGGTATTGCAAAGCATCTTTGTAATTAAT
>SLGL01000186.1 GCA_007123785.1 Balneolaceae bacterium | reverse complement strand
CACAAAAACGCTGGCAAACCGCAAAAATGATGACGAAAATCATCAAAATGTTCCCCTACGTTAGGGCCGTCTTTGTTTCAGGGAGCCTTTCAAAGAACCTCTCCCGCAAAGAAAGTGATATCGATTATTTTATCCTTACTGCCCCGGGCAAGCTGTGGATTTCCAAAACGCTTCTTACGGCTTTTAAAAAGATCGTTCTTCTGAATAACCGAACCTGGTTCTGTATCAACTATTTCCGGACTACAGACCACCTCAGTTTTCATAATTCGGTGGATTACTTTACAGCCACGGAACTCATTACGCTCACACCGATATACAACTCCCGATACAAAGACCGGCTTCTTCTCGAAAACAAATGGTTAAATTCTTTTTTCCCGAACTATCGCCAAAATGGAAATGGTTTCTTAAAGAGTGCTGACCGTCACAGTATCCTGCAGAAAATTCTTGAACAATTGTGCCGTCTCTTTAGCACCGCAAAATGGGACCGCTACTTCATGAGATTCATGGAAAAATATCGGGAAAGGCAGCTTCCGGTATCAAGTGGCAACCAAAATGACTATTCAAAAAATCAGGCACCTTCTGTTAACGACCTTTCTTCACCTAAATACCACATTTCACCGAATGAGTGTACCACTATTGGTGAAGACTCGCAACGTATGATCATGAATGAATTCCATGAGCGGCTTCATTCATTAAAAAGAAAAATCGAAATTCGGGAAATGGTGTGATCTATGTGTGATATTTTGATGACTCATTCCTATTTTCTGAAACTTGATCCGAAGGAGCATGATGCCATGATGCCCTATGCCCCTCTGGGCACACTATACGGCGCGGCCGTGCTTCAGCAGCAGGGCTACCGGGTAAAAGTTGCTGACAGCATGCTTGCAAGGTCAGAAGATCACATCATTCCCTATCTTGCCAAAGAACGTTCACCCCTTCTTGTCATTTATGATGATGATTTTAATTACCTGACCAAAATGTGCCTTCAGCGAATGCGTCAGGCCGCTTTCACCATGACAAAAATTGCCAAGCACTACGGTTGCACGGTCATCATTCACGGTTCTGATCCGATTGATCATGCACAATCCTATTTTGATAACGGTGCGGATTATGTCATCAAGGGTGAGGCAGAAATTACGCTTCTTGAGCTGGTTAACGCCCTGCTTAAAAACAAAACCGCCGTTGAATCCATCCCCGGTATCATCTATTCCTCCGACGGAAAGCCAGTGTACACTGTCCCGCGTCCCGTTTTGAAGGAACCGGATTTGCTGCCATTTCCAGCCAGGGAGTTGATTGACTGGAACAGCTACCGCAGCAAATGGAAATCCCGTCATGGCTATTTTTCGATGAATCTGGTAACCACAAGAGGGTGCCCATACCATTGCAACTGGTGTGCCAAACCATTATATGGCCAGGTTTACCACAGCCGATCGCCGGAAAATGTCGCCTCGGAATTCGCTCTCATAAAGCAGGAATACGCTCCAGACCATATCTGGATTTGCGATGATATTTTTGGACTCAAACCCGGATGGATTGCTTGCTTCGCCACTGAAATAGCAAGCCGGGATGCCCATATCCCTTTTAAATGCCTGAGCAGGGCCGATCTGCTGCTGCGGGGTGACACGATTCCGGCGTTAAAGCGGGCGGGTTGTGAAAGCATCTGGCTTGGAGCAGAATCCGGGTCCCAAAAAATATTGGATGCCATGGATAAAGGAATGCAGGTCGAACAGATTTATGAAGCAACCAGTAAACTAAGAGAAGTGGGCATCCGCAGCGGTTTTTTCATTCAGTACGGATACCCGGGTGAAACACACGAGGATATTTCAAAAACCCTTCGTATGATAACCGACTGCAAACCCGATCAGATTGGGATTTCCATCTCCTATCCTTTGCCAGGGACCAAGTTCTATGATTCGGTCAAAGATCAGCTTAAGGAAAAAACCAACTGGGAGGACAGTCAGGATCTTGCCATGCTTTATCATGGGACATATGTTCCGGATTTCTATCGAACACTGCATAAAGTGACACATTCCCGACACCGGATTACTATGGGACTTTCAGACGCCAAGTCCATTTTTGCAAAGCCGATGCAGCTCAGCCGCAGGAAATTGCGCTCCGTTGCCACCATCGGCTACCACATTCCCCGATTGCTTCTGAATTCCGCCTCGTTGAAGTATTACCAAAGGCAGCATCCCGCACATGAGTGATTCCCGTTTGAAACCCATGGCTTCGGGAGACACCAATGGCCCGGAAAATACCGGATCTGCGGGAAATAATGATCCCCGCCGAAGCGATATTCTTCTCACACACGGTTATTTTCTGGAAGAGGATCCCGCCGAAAGGAAGATCATGAAACCGTATCCTCCGCTCGGCATCCTCTGTCTGTCAGCCTACCTCAAGCAACAAGGTTACTGTGTCGATGTTTTTGACAGCACCTTCTCCTCCTTCGAGGCATTTCAGGAACATGTCCACAGAACCAAGCCACCGGCCGTCGGAATCTACGGCAACCTCATGACCCGTAAATCTGTGCTCAGAATGATCGGCTTTTTAAAACAAAGCGAAATAACCGTCATTCTTGGCGGACCTGAAGCCGCGTATTATTCCGGGGAGTTCATAGAAGCCGGAACCGATTATGTGATAAGGGGCGAGGGAGAACAGCCGCTTGCCGATCTGCTGGCCATCTTAAACGATAACGATCCGGGGAAATCACTTTGCTCTGTAAAAGGCCTTGTTTATAAAAATAAAAAAGGAGAGATCACGGAGACACCTCCATCTCCGCATTGGAATAATCTGGATACCCTTCCGTTTCCCGACCGGGAGGCCATCCATATCGAGGCCTATATTTCCACATGGAAAAAACATCACGGCATCGGTGCGGTATCACTGATTACAGCACGCGGTTGCCCGTTTTCCTGTACGTGGTGCAGTCGGGCGGTTTTCGGTGAGAGGTATCGCCGGCGCTCGCCCGGACTGGTGGCTGATGAAGTGGCT
>SLGL01000475.1 GCA_007123785.1 Balneolaceae bacterium | reverse complement strand
TGAACCGTCACAAAGTTGCCCGGCGGAAACGAATGCACTCCATTGTAGATCAGTTAAATAAAAATGGAGTGGATATTGATTATGATGAAATCAGGGCAGAATCGAGATCGGGAAATATCGGGCGGCCGCATGCAGCAACCGTTTTAATTAATAAAGGGTATGTAGCAAGTGTACCTGAGGCATTTATACGTTATCTTTCAGCAGAAAAGATTGCAACTATAAAAACCAATTATGCCGGAATTGATGAGGTTGTGGCAGCTACAAAAAAAGCAGGAGGAATTATTTCACTGGCACATCCCGGACCTTTATATTCTGATGATGACATGGATCAATTGCTGTCATTCGGACTGGATGGAATTGAATGCATCCATCCGAGCCACAGATTTGCCGTACAAAAGAAATTTACCAGCCTGGCAAAAACCAGGAATTTATTGATTACCGGAGGCAGTGACTATCACGGCACGGGGAAATCGGAATATGATCCTTTTTTGGGAATTGTTACCGTAAGTCTTCGCCATGTCGATGCACTGATACGAACATCACTAAATCGGAAAAAAACGATAAAAAGTTTAAACTGAATTATCTATGGCTGATATAAAAGATTCAATGACAGATTGGAGTACCAAAAAAGTAGCTATTGTAGCGGCCAACTGGAATTCGTTTATTACCGATGAGATGCTCGAAGCTGCTGAATATACATTGAAACGGAAAGGCATACCGGAAGAAAATATATACGTAAGCCGGTGTCCCGGATCGTTTGAATTACCCCTGGCCTGCAAATGGTGCCTGGAACATCTTGAAATTGATGGCGTAGCAGCAATTGGAGCTGTAATACGGGGCGGAACACCGCATTTCGATTATGTCTGTGAAGCCGTAACACGCGGTATTGCAGACCTGAATTTGCAAACCGGGAAACCAGTGGCCTTTGGAGTACTGACCACCGATACGGTTGAACAAGCCACTGAACGCGCAAGTGTTGAAAAAGGAAATAAAGGAGCCGAAGCAGCACTGGCTCTTTGTGAAATGATAGAACTGAAGAACTCTTTGAAAAGCATTTAAAGAGTAAAAAACGTAGTAACTCCTCAGGAAATAAAGCTTGAATTCCGTCAATAATAGCTCTAATATATAGAGCTACAAAGTTTTCTAAAAAATGGCACTAAAACCTTTATCAATTACCGATAACGACCAATCAGAAGAGGATAAAAAGCTTCAGGAAAAGGTTAAAGCCTCCGGGGCTATTCCCACTCATATTGCCATTATTATGGACGGGAACGGGCGCTGGGCGCAGCAAAAGGGAAATATCCGGCTTTTCGGGCACAAGGCAGGGGTTGAATCGGTAAGAGATATTACCGAATCATGCGCACAGCTGGGTGTACAGCACTTGACTCTCTACGCTTTTTCAACCGAAAACTGGAGCCGTCCATCTTCTGAAATCAACGGTTTAATGGGCTTGCTGGTTCAATCACTCCGAAAAGAAGCTGAACGACTTCGCAGAAATGATATAAAACTGGTAACTATTGGTCAGACAGGACGTCTTCCTAAAAGATGCCAGAAGGAGCTCGGTGAAGTGATTGAGATTACCAAAGACAACAAACGCATGCAGTTGTGTCTCGCACTCAGCTATTCGGGACGCTGGGATATCACCGAAGCGGTCAAACAGATTTCCAGAGATGTTCAAAAAGGCAGTATAAATCCTGACGATGTAAATGATCAGCTCATCAGCTCTTATCTCTCAACTGCTGCTATACCCGACCCTGACCTGATCATCCGTACAAGCGGGGAATATCGAATCAGCAACTTTTTACTTTGGCAACTCGCGTACTCCGAACTTTACATTACAAAAACATTTTGGCCGGATTTCAGGAGGGATGAGCTGTACAGGGCAATATTTTCTTTTCAAAAGCGTGAACGAAGGTATGGAAAAGTAAAAAACGGACATAACAAAACGGTACCTTCATCAGTTATTAATCAAATTAGATCTTAAAACAGTAGGATAGAATTTAGCTACACGTGTTTAGAAAAAAGCGATACTTCATCTACACTTTTATATTGGTATTCGGGTTGTTGTTTCAGGATGTTACAGCCCAGGATAAGGATAAAATTCAAATACAGGATCCCACCACATTCTCAAACAGGCAGTTTGAAATCCGCAATATCACCGTTAGCGGACTGGTAACAGCCAGGGAAACTTATCTTCTGAGCAGCAGCGGCCTGCGCCAGGGAGACAGAATCCAGATTCCGGGTGAAGAGATCTCCAACGCCATACGCCAGCTTCACCGTACCGGGCTTTTTTCGGATGTGCAGATTTTACACGACCGTGTTGGAGGAAATTATGTGGATATTGAAATTAAAGTGCAGGAACAGCCCCGGCTCCAGCGCTATGAGCTTGTTGGGCCAAGGCGTTCTCACCGGCGCGATTTACGAGAACAATTAAATCTTCTATCCGGCTTTGCGGTTACAACATCCGTTCTTGAACAGGCTAAACGTACCATTCACCGCTATTACAGAGACCGGGGCCACTGGGATACGCAAATAAATATCATACAGGAGCCCTCCACAACTGGAGAAAACCGCGTGAACCTGACTTTTGAAATTGAACCCGGAGACCGCATCAAGGTCCGCGAAATCAATTTCCATGGTAATGAGCAGTTTTCCGACCGGAGGCTGAGAAAAGAATTTTCAGAAATTAAGCAGGACAGGTGGTGGAGAATATTCAGACGACATGTGTTTACCCAGGAAGATTATGATGAGGGTATCAACAATGTATTACAATACTACAGGGACCAAGGCTTTAGGGATATTCGAGTACTGCAGGATTCAGTTTATGTAGATGACTGGAGAAGAAAACAAGGTGTTCACTTTGACATTCATCTGCAGGAAGGCCCGCAATATCGTATCCGAAACATCGAATGGGACGGTAACTCAGTTTACTCCGATGAAGAGTTGACAGCATTCTTCGGTTTTGAAAAAGGAGATGTTTTCAACGAAACCAGATTTGAACAGA
>SLGL01000257.1 GCA_007123785.1 Balneolaceae bacterium | reverse complement strand
GAAAGCTTACGCAACCAGTTCTGAGCTTGCTAAGGAACTTGACCCGTTTAAAGGTTATGACAGAAATCGGGAGCACATGCTGCGAGTAATGCGTAATCACAAACGTGCTGCGTATGATGCAGAAGAGAGTGAATATGAGGGGCTAACTATCAAACCGGTGGGTATTAACGAAAATTACTGTCCCGATTACTTGCTGAAAGCCGCCCGCGCAGATTCAGATGAAGCAGTTGAACTGGGTGAAAAACACGGATACAGAAATGCGCAGGTAACTGTGATTGCGCCTACCGGAACTATCGGACTGGTCATGGATTGTGATACCACCGGCATCGAACCGGATTTTGCGCTTGTGAAATTTAAAAAACTGGCCGGCGGCGGTTATTTCAAAATTATCAACCAGAGCGTGCCGCTTGCCCTTAAAAACCTGGGATACAGCCCGAAAGAGATTGATGAAATTATCCGATATGCCAAAGGTTCAGCTTCACTGGAAGGATGCCCGTATATAAACGCAGGAACACTCGGTGAAAAGGGGTTTACCAAAGAAAAAATTGATGCAATTGACCAGGCACTGCCCGGCAGTTTCGATATCAAGTTTGCCTTTAACCACTGGACGCTTGGTGAAGATTTTTGCAAGGATGTTCTCGGAATTACGGAAGAACAGCTTTCCGAGCACAACTTTGATATGCTCCGGTTTTTAGGTTTCACCAGAGAACAGATCCAGGCAGCTAACGACTATGTTTGTGGAACGATGACTGTGGAGGGTTCCCCACACCTGAAGGATGAACATCTTCCTGTTTTCGATTGCGCCAACCGGTGCGGACGAATCGGAACCCGGTATATTTCTGCTTCGGGCCATATTAATATGATGGCTGCGGCTCAACCGTTCATCTCCGGAGCGATTTCAAAAACCATAAACCTGCCGAACGAAGCAACCGTTGAAGATTTTAAGGATGCCTACATGTTGTCCTGGCAGAAAATGCTTAAAGCCAATGCGCTTTATCGCGATGGCTCCAAGCTCAGCCAGCCGCTGAATTCTATGAGCGACGTACTTGAAGAACTTGAGGATGAAGAGGATGAGGAAACAACGGTGGCCCAGGACCGGGTGGTTCAGACCGCAGAGAAAATTATACACAAATATGTTGCCCGCCGGCAGCGTCTGCCATTCAGGCGTAGCGGTTACACTCAGAAAGTGAAAATCGGTGGCCAGAGTGTATATCTTCGAACAGGTGAGTATGATAATGGTCAGCTTGGCGAAATTTTTATAGATATGCACCGTGAAGGAGCGGCTTTCCGAAGTTTAATGAACTGCTTTGCCATTTCGATCTCCCTTGGGTTGCAGCACGGTGTGCCGCTCGAAGAGTTTGTGGATGCGTTCGTTTTTACAAAATTTGAGCCGAGCGGAATGGTAAACGGGAGCCCACATGTGAAGATGACCACTTCGGTGATTGATTACATCTTCAGAGAACTTGCAGTTACATATCTTGAACGGGAAGATCTTGCACATGTGGCGCCGGAAGAAATCCTTACGAGAAAATTAAAGCCATCGGAAGAGGATGAACTGGCTGTAGAAGTGGCGAAACAAAAACCGCTTGTTAAAAGCGTGAAAACCGTAACTCAGGGAGTGGAAAAAATAAAAACCGGTTCAGCTCAGACCAAGTCAGAATCCGAATCCGATTACGACCGTGCAAAACAACTTGGATATACAGGTGACTCTTGCCCCGAGTGCGGCAGCATGACGATGATCCGAAACGGTACTTGCCAAAAATGCATGACGTGCGGATCAACAACAGGCTGTTCTTAATAAATTCCGGCCAACACCCGGAATATTCAGACTTGACCAGTCAATAGTCATTTAAGCCCTCCGAATCGATCTTTCGGAGGGTTTCTTTTTATTTTATACAGAAATATTCGGTTTTATCTCATCATGCGCCTGATTTTCACTTGCCCTTTGTTTGAACTCGAGATACTCGTCTGGCATAATCTTTCTGAACAGATCATTATATTTTTTAAAATTATTACCATCGTTTACGGAAAGATAATTATAAGCACTGTAAATGGTAGAAGTATCCAGTTCGTATAGTCTTGCCAGAATATCTTTAATGTTCTTGAATGCACTTGTTCGTTCCTGTTCTGACTTCATGTATGAATAATCAATAAGATTCAGATAGATCAGGTACATGTAAGGTTCGCCAAAAGTATAAAGCATTTTCATGGCCTGTTGCGCTGCTATTTCAGATTTTTCGCGATGTTTGAACTGAAGTGAATCTCTGTAAAGGATCATATTGGCAATCGAAATATTAGCCCAGGTATAAGTATTAGGAGTGATAGTTTCGGAGTAGTGCTCGTTGATTTCATTCAGTAATTCATATTCACCTGCCTGGAAATAGAGACGTACTATTGAATCAAGCAGATGTGTACGTTCTTCGGGCGAATAACCAATGGAGAGGCATTTATCGAGAATGGAAAATGCCTTTTCTTTGGTAAAGTCTTTGAACTGTTTTTTATCTGCACTTGCCTGGAGGTAGGTCAGTTCTTTATCAATACTGGTTTTCTGTTCACTTTCACTCACTTTTTTATGAATACGGTTTTCTGTGGCTGCAATTTCATCTCTTGCAGTGTTAACCTGCCGAAGTACTTTATCAGAAATCGAGATGATAAACTTATGAGCTGAAATGGATGCTACCAGACAGAAACCGCCAAAAACAAAATAATCGAGGTGATTTGTACGGCTGCTGCTGAGAAGCTCACTCGAAATCGTTGACATAAACAGTGGCACCAGCAATGATGCACAAATACCGATTAAAAGATAAAAATTCAGCCCTTTTTCGAAATGCAGTTTTTTCCCTTTGACATAGAATGGTTTCCTTTCTTCATCATCAATTGAAAGTTGGCTTCTGTCAATCATAAAACCTGTGATACCGCCAAGAATACCAGCCGCAAGCATGATTGCCAGAAGAATAAATATGTGAACAGGGTCATTTGGAGATGTCAGAATTGCTTCAGCCCCTGAATTGT
>SLGL01000385.1 GCA_007123785.1 Balneolaceae bacterium | reverse complement strand
CGTATTTGTTTAAAGATGATATCGAATATGGTTATCAAAACCACATACCGCTGTGGATGATTGGATTTCTTTATTGAATTGCGGGTATATTTCAGGATCCGCAATGTCTTTCAGAGACATTGCGGATCTTCCTGTCAGGCCAAAAACATTGATATGACCCAAACCAGCATCACCCCGTCCGAAATAATCCAGTACCTCTACTGCCCGAGGTTTATCTGGTTTGAGAAAGAGCAGATAATTCCGAATAGTAAATTATCAGACAACAGTTCTTTGACGTCTTACAAAAAACTGTGCAACAATAGGTTGCAACTGTAATGATGTTCGGAAAAGCACCTTTTTTATACCAGATCAATGCCAATTGAACCTGAATATGTTTATATATATTGTGTTATGTAGAACCATTAAAATAAAAGTCTTTAATAGTTTAGGTACAAAAAGCTCCTCTCATCATTCATCCACCAGAACAAGGTTTTCCCGGAATGAGGTATTAAACCGTTACTCATCCAGATTTTTAATCAGTTTCCGGTGAAAGCGGGCGGGTGCCTCCAGATGGGGATTATGGCCCACATTCTCGAGCAGAATCAGTTCGGCATCGGGGATCGCTTCAGCCGTATTGCGGGCATTTTCGGCAAAATCGGGACCGTCTTCCCGGCCTGACAAAATGAGTGCGGGAACCTGAAGATGGGCAAATTCAAGGGCAACCGGCTGGGAGTAAACCATCTGCCGGTTCAGGGCTCTTACCATAGCCATTTGTGGCCAGTCTGCGCTCTGAAGCCACCCGTAATGGATGCGCACATATTTTTCATACTCCGGTTTCCACTCCACATAATAGTTTTGTTGCTGCTGAAGAATGTCGCCGTAGGTACGGTTCATTTCAGACTGATAAATTTCCTGAGTACTCTGCCAGCCCCGGAGCAGCCGGAAGTCCTGCTTTCCGATCATATTCACCAGAACCAGTTTTTCGGTTGTTTCCGGATAGGAATAGGCAAACCTGGTGGCAAGCATTCCGCCCATCGAATGCCCGAGTATCACTGCCCGGCTGACTCCGAGTTCGTCCAGAAGTGCTTTGGTATTGGCTGCTTTTTTCTGGAAACTGTACGGAATAACCGGCTTGGAGGAGCGGCCGAACCCAATTTGATCGGGTACTATCACCCGATAACCCACCTCTGTAAGGGCTTCAATGGTACCCGCCCAGTATTCGCCGAAGAAATTGAGGCCGTGCAGCAACACAACAGTGCGTCCGTTCGGGCTGCCGTTTGGAGGAATATCCATGTATGCCATTCGCACATCTTTGCCAAGTATGGCGAAATCATAAAAAGAAACAGGGTGTGGATAATCGATCTCTTCCACAGAAATACTTACTGCTTCCCACTCATCCGGCGCTTGCTGTGCAATCAGCGAGCCGTGAAACAGCCAAAGAACGGCAAAAACAATACAAAAATGGTGGATTATAGAGTTTACGGTGGTTTTCTGAAATAAAGTCTGTGGTAACATCACTTTTTTATTTGAGTGTTGGAATGAAAACCTTTCTGCGACTGGTAATAACCTGCATACTATTACTGATTGAAAGTATTTACAAGATTATATTTAATCAAATGGTATCTATCGGGGATAAGAGGCAGGGTCCAGGGTGCTGAAGGCCGCCTGCTGTCATCCGAGGTTTAAAAGAACAAGGCACACGTGAGTTCATCACAAACCGTGAACCTGTCATAAATAGGAGGCTTTGCAATACCCACTCGTCAGACGATTCCTGAGCCTCGTCTGAACACTTCATGTGGTCTGACGAATGCAAAAGGCAACATATTTTCCTGAGTCAATTCGTCAGACGAGTTTTGCAAAGCCTCCAAATAACAAGAGAACCATTTTTCTTCACACAAATCCCTGAATTTTTTTGTATATATCGTAGTAAATCTTGTAATGATATCATGCAAAAAAAATCGGATTTCATATTTAAATACCCGCCCAACCTGCAGGAACTCGATCTTGCAACGATGGTGAGCATGTATCGGGACAGGGGCGAACCCCGACGCGCCAAACCTGGTGAATATCTTGGCTGTACTGCCAGCCACAAGCTGTTGAAACATGCCAAATGGTGGTTTGGCCTCTATTACAGCCAGGCAGCATGGGACAGCCTGCTCACCAAATCTTCCGAAGGCTACCCGCTTACCGAGGTTGAACTGAATCTGCTGGGCCTGGTTCACGCCCTTGATGAGGAACCTCCGCATCGCGAGTTTGTAGAACAAAACATCGGCACTTTACCCAAACTTGCCTATCTCATTGTGAACGATATACGACAATTCGGGTTTATCAGCGAAGAAGAGCAGGGACATCTCACCATTACACCGGCAGGCGAAAAGGCACTTCAGGGAATCTGCCGAAGGGTGTACGGAAAACGTTTCAGTCCTGAAATGCTCGAACTTTACGATCAGGATCCTTCACATTTTGTCGGAAAGACCACTTCACCCAGTGATCAGGCCTCTCTTTTTTGAAACCCGCTGCCAGTTTCCGGCTTTCTCAATTTTTGAGCTATCAAACCCAACAGGTTTAGGTTGACAAGACACTAATGTCATGTCAACGATTAAATGACGGGAAAACCCGCAATGTTTTTTCTTCAAAAAGGCTATATAATTCCATTCTTACTGCCTATGGTGACAAGGAAATCCCGAAGCCTCGGGACGGGTTTCTTTCGAAACTTCATTCTTGACACAACACTAATTAATCCTCATCATTTTCATCATCCAGCACCAGCCACCGGTTCACACTGTTGTGTGGAGCTTCAAGAAGCACTTTATAAAAATCGGAAGGATGCCCGGCTACACTTATCGATGCCTGCCCGGCTGTAAGAGGAACAGTGTCGAGCAATTCATACTGATCTTCCCCGCCATCGGCAAATTCGTTCGTAACTGCCACTTTGATGTTTACATCCCCGGCATTATTCCACGCGGTCCAGCTCAGATCGATCGTCTGGGTTTCTTCTTCGTAAGAGATATCGGGATCGCTGATGGAAACCTCTCCGATCAT
>SLGL01000085.1 GCA_007123785.1 Balneolaceae bacterium | reverse complement strand
GAATCGTTGTCTTTCTTTTTACTCATCTGTATGTAAAGTTTAACGTACCCTGAAATTATACATTTTCATTTACTTTTCAGAAAAATTCAGAAAACAGTAGTTTTTTTCCATTTCAGCCAAAAAAATATGACAGGGTATCTGTCTTTTTAACCAAGAACTTTCTGAAAGGATTGATACAATAAATTAGAACAGTACCAAGTTCTGTCGAGCTTGTAATTGCGCCATAGTTATTGTCAAAAGAACACCCGTCCCAAGGGTATTTGCCTATCGTAAAACGCGTTTCCATCAATCTGTTTTTTCGCGTCTCATTACACGGTCAATCAAACCGTATTCCAAAGCTTCATCAGCGGTCATCCACTTATTTCGGTCAGAGTCCCGAATAATCGTTTCGAGATCTTTACCGGTATGTTCCGCCAAAATTCCGCTAAGTTCTTTTTTGAGCCTCAGAATTTCCTGGGCTTCAATTTCAATATCACTTGCCTGCCCCTGTACACCACCAAGCGGTTGATGTATCATCACCCGGGAGTGAGGGAGTGTATGGCGTTTTCCTTTGGTTCCGGCCGTGAGCAGTACAGCTCCCATTGAGGCAGCCATACCCACGCAGGTGGTGGCTATATCGCATTTTACGTATTGCATGGTATCGTAAATTGCCATTCCGGAAGAAACCACACCTCCCGGACTATTGATGTAAATGTTAATATCTTTTTCGGCATCCTGAGATTCCAGAAACAAAAGTTGTGCCACAACTGAACTCGCCACCGTATCATTAATAGGAGTACCGATGATAATAATTCTGTCTTTCAGCAGCCTCGAGTAAATATCGTAGGCGCGCTCACCGCGATTGGTTGTTTCTACAACCATCGGGATGAGATTGTTCTGAACAGCGGCAATTTCACCGAGGCCGGGCATTTCGAAAATAGGTTGTTTGTAGTTCATACTGCTTTATTCTTCTTCGTTACTTTTCTGATTTTGCTCTTCCCTCTTCTTACGAAATTCATCTTTCGAAAGTTCACGTATAGTAACTTCTTCGTTTAACTTATCAAAGACTTTATTTTCGCGGATGGTTGATCGCAGATTTTCGAGTTGTGAAGGATTTTGTGCATAGTAACTGCGAAGCTGATCCACCGTGGCACCAAAACGTACGGCATCCACTGTCAGTTGCTCGTCGATATCTTCAGGTTTGATCTCGATATCATCGAATTTCTCCTGGAGCTTCTGGCTGATGAACATCCATTTGGCTTCACGAACAGCCTGATCTTTCATTTTTTCCTTATACTCTTCAACATCAAAACCTTCGGGCAACTCTCCTCCGCTCTGCTGTTTTGCATACTCTACGTATGAATTCTGAATTTGCCCGATCATTACTTCGGGAATGTCAAATTCATGAGCTTCGGTCATTGCATCGATCGCCTCTTGCTTGAAGATGTCATCAGAAGATTGATCGTAATACTCCTGCATCTGGCTTTTAATAAAGCTTTTGAACTCTTCCACATTTTTCGCCTGCCCGTTTGACTGCTCTTTGACTAACTCGTCGGTCAATTCGGCTTTGTGCATTACTTCGACTTTTTTTACGTGCATTTCGAACCGGTCGGTTTCGTTGCCTTCACCGAGTTCCATTTTCACCACGTCGCCCGCTTTTTTACCTGCCAGGTTTTCACGGAACTCTTTTGCGGCATCCTGGCGGAGATCCAGTTTCTGGTCTTCATCCTTTTCACCCTCCACCGGGTTGCCCTCTTCATCGAGACTAATTACATCAACGGTCACACGGCTTTCTTTAGTTGCTTCACCCTCCACTTCTTCCCAGTTTCCCTGTCGTTCCAGCGTGCGATCGATCTCTTCTTGTACCTCTTCGTCGGTCACATCATGCACCATAGTATCTATTGTGATCTCTTCAAGATTTACAAGCTCAAATTCTGGTTTTGCTCCAATCTTAAAGATCACCTCAAGCTGATCATTTTCCCAGGAAAGGTCTACCATCTCGGTTTCACCCACAGGTTCGTGTTTTGGCACGATCTCTTCTTCGTACACTTCCTGCACGTATGTATTAATTTCTTCCATCTCGATCTCTTTCCCGAATCTTTTTTTCAGAATACCGAGAGGTACTTTTCCGGGCCTGAAACCTGGCATTTGAACTTGTGCGCGGTACTTTTTATACGCTTTGTCGAATTTGGATGAGAGGTCTTCACGAGTTGCTTTAATAGTGATCTCTTTATCTACGGAGGTAATCTCCTGAACGGATATGTCCACGTTTTTCCTTAATTTTTGTTTTACAGAATATTTAGATTGGATTGGTACGAGAGGGGGGACTCGAACCCCCACACCGGTAAAGGTACCAGATCCTAAATCTGGCGCGTCTACCAATTCCGCCACTCTCGCATATCCCTGAAATCGTTACGGCTTTGAATCAGAGCCTGATAAAATACGGTATTTCTTCCCGCGTTTCAACTTTTTGAAAATAAGGATGTCATTATGATTTCAGAAGAATATCAGTTTGAATCTTAGAATATGCCATAAGGTTTTTGAAAAATGGTAATGACACTATTTTATTTAAGGAGCTATCGCACTCTTTATGGTCGATACAACGAATCCTAAAAAGCAGATCATTCTTTATGAACTATTCAAACTACTATGACCTGCTAACCCGGATTTCTTTTCACGAGAATCGTTTCGCTCACAGCAAATATATTAAATTAAGTGTAAGTAATTGTTATGTTATACTTTATAATCCAATTTCGGGATTTTCAAATAAAACACCTTTTTTTCTGCGACATTTTCCCCTCAGCTTCGTTGAAACTAAAATAGCGTGCTCAACGATCCAGGCACGTTTCCGATGCCAATTTAGCTTCGTCAAGAGTAAAATAAATTCCGGGCAGAGCCGGGAAATGGCGCAGTTACTTAGGTTAAAGTTATTTATTTACAAATATATAGCCTTATATATGAAAGTGTACAGGCGAATATTAGTTTAAATAAATATTTTTGTAACATAATGATTTTATTATAATTAAAAAGAATTAAGTCAACTTTTTT
>SLGL01000176.1 GCA_007123785.1 Balneolaceae bacterium | reverse complement strand
TATCACCGGGTAGTTCAGGAGTTGCCAGAAAAATACAATCACTGGCATCACGTAACCGTCACTGAATTTCGAAAACAATTAATGTTGATTGACAAACTGGGGTACACGCCTATTACATTTACAGACTATAAACTTTACAAGGAGGATAAATTAACACTTCCTTCTAAACCGATTATTCTGACATTTGACGATGGTTATATGGACACGTTCGAAAATGCCATTCCAATTATGAAGGAGATGGGTATGAAAGGAGTGGTTTTTGTAATCGGAAACAGAAAATTAAAGAGAGCTATTTGGGATGAAAAAGATGAAGAAGATATTTGTCCATTAATGACCAACAAACAGATAAGGATTACCCGGAAAATGGGTTTTGAGATTGGTTCACACGCTATGCGGCATGTTATACTTTCTGAATTAACTGACCTCGAAGCAAATTATACAATCCGAAAATCGAAAGAGTTAATAGAATCTGTTTTACAAGAACCGATCCACAGTTTTGCTTATCCGTATGGTAAATTTGACAAAAGAATAGCACAAATTGTTTCCGACTCAGGTTATTTATTTGCTTGTGGTGTGTACTCGGGTTCTCCCAAATTTGGTGAGACTACGTTTGATTTCAGAAGGCTTGCAATCAATCAATACACCAGTATACAAGCTTTTGCGCTAAAACTGATAACACCCTATCAGTATGTAGAGTGGCTTTATCATCAAGTAAAAGCAATAAAAGGAAACAGTAAAGAAGAAGCTGCTGGGGCAGAAAAACCAATCAGTATGCACAGGAATGGAGAAAGTAAATATTCAGGCAGTATGAGTGAACAAAATGCTTGATTTAAATTCAACTACAAATACACAAAAACCATTTGCCATGAAAACACTTTATATCATATCAAAAGGGCTGAATAAGCTTTCCGATGGGGAAATGAAGCGATTGGAGAATGGCAACAAAATTCCAAGATCCTCACTTCTTGATGAGGCTATTAATGCTGAATTGTTAGACGAGAGATATTTACAGGAGAAATCTTCTTCCATTCGAAAATTTTTCTACAAGTTTCTGCCCGTTAGTGCTTCGCAATTGATTGAGGCCTTTTTCATCATGAACCAGTACGATTTGATCTTATCTCATAAAGAAAGAGTTGGCTTGCCTCTTGCATTTTTAATGAAGGTTCTCAAAATAAATAAACCTCACATTATTATCATTTCCAGAATTACTTCTGTGGATGAAAAAAAATCCAGGCAAAAAATTTGGTTTCTGAACAAAACAAAAGATTCCATAAGTAAATTTATTATCTGGTCGTCTATGCAGCGTAAAGTTGCTATCGAAAGACTTGGAATAGCTCCTGAAAAAATGATTCTTGTGAAGCGTGGTACAGATCAGAAGTTTTGGAAGCCTCAAAACAGGCAGACAGATATGATATGCTCGGTAGGAATGGAAGCCCGGGATTACCCAACTTTGGTAGAAGCATTGCGGCCACTCAATATTCCCTGTCATATTGCTTCAGGTATAGCAAGAGGTGAAATTTTCAACACAGTAAAAAAATTGCGTAACATCAAAAATTTACCTGATTTTATTACCGTGGGCAAAAAAAAACCGGTAGATTTGCGTGATTTGTATGCCCGGTCGCGATTTGTAGTGGTTCCTCTGTTACCTACTGATTCTGACAACGGATTAACGAGTATACTCGAATCGATGGCAATGGGTAAAGCAGTTATTTGCTCCAGAGTAGAGGGGCAAATAGATGTAATTCAGGAAGGTGTTACCGGCATTTTTGTTCCCCAGGGAGATGTACAAGCCATGCGCCAGGCCATTCTTGATTTATGGAATGACCCCGAAAGGTGCAACAATATGGGATTAGCTGCGAGAAAATATATCGAAAAGGTACATAACATTGAGCAATTTACAGATAGCATAAAAAATGAACTTGAGTCCACTTTAGGTGGAAAATACTTGAATCAAAATGGAGTGCCTCAGCAAAAAAAGGTCTCAGCAATATGAGACATAACTTAAAACAACACTGCTAATAATAATTCATTCTTTATGGTAATATTTTGAGAGAGAAAAAACAGTTCATCAAAATTCAATTATTAATTTCCCTGTATCGTAAATACAGACAGGTTTTTACTTCAATTGTGTTGATTGTCGTGCTATTGGGTTGCTCTCAAAGACCCGAAGATCAGTTCATTGCCGTAAATCTTGTTGGTTATGAGGCTGACAGCCCCAAACAGGCCTTTGTAGTAAATTCGGATTCTGCAGATTTTGAAATCGTACGATTACAGGACTCTGAAACCGTTTTTACTGGCAGGGTGGAACTTCATCTTGATCCAGATTCTATTTCAGGAGACAGATTATCAATCATAGAATTTACTGCCTTAAACAGTCCGGGAGAGTATGTTATAAAATCAACAGGGGAACCGGATTTAATCTCTCACCCATTTAAAATAGAAGAAAATATATACCATGACGCTTTGCTTACCATGGTTAAGAGTTATTACTATCACAGATGCGGAACAGCCGTTGGTAAAGAGCCAGAATGGAACTACAAAGTTTGCCATTTGGATGATGCTCCTTTTTATAATGATCCCGAGACATCGAGAAAGGTTACCGGCGGGTGGCACGATGCGGGTGACTATAATAAGTTTTCCGGTAATACAGCTTTAAGTGCCGGTTTACTTTTGTATGCGTACGATCTGAATCCCGGTAATTTTTCAGATGATCAATTGGATATACCTGAATCGGGTAATGGTATCCCGGATATTCTTGATGAAGTAAGCTGGGCACTAAAGTGGCTATTAAAAATGCAGCGGGATGATGGGGCTGTGTTTCATAAAGTATCCCAGGAAAAATGGATTGGAGAGTTTTTGCCGGATCAGGATCCGTCTACCCGCTATATCTTTGATATTAGCAGCGCCGCGACAGCATCATTTGCGGCTGTAACCGCACTTGGGGCGCGTCATTTGAAAGAGTATAATCCGTCCTTATCCCTGGAATTATACAGTGCTGCATTAAAAGCGTGGGATTTTCTTGAATTGAAT
>SLGL01000375.1 GCA_007123785.1 Balneolaceae bacterium | reverse complement strand
GTAGCTTCTGATCCAGGGTGATATGTCATATTTTGATAATTGGTCTATTTTCCTCCAAAGTTCACATTGTGGCTTACCTCGCAATATTTCGTCAACGATCAGCTCGACCAATCTGCGTGCCGCAATAGCAACTTCAAAATAAACGCTTTGCTCTGAAGTAATAACCTTAGTTCTACTTTTAAAAATCACCCTTTCACCCGCTATTTTATTTTGTCTTTATAGACAGCATACCTGCTCCTGAAAACCTTGGCGGCGTGGGGTTAAATATATAAAGTTGCTCATTTTGGAAATGTTTCTGAAAATTGAGAAACTTCTCGTTTAACATTCGGGTTGAATTTTTATTTAAAATACACCATAATGGATAGGCTTATATTTCGTAGTAAAAAATATATCATTACTTCAGATAGGCAGATTAAATTAAAAAAGTCATGAATTCCGAAGTTTTAGTTCTGAACCAGGATTATCAGCCCATCAGCGTCTGTTCTGTTCAGCGATCCGTAAAGCTCGTATTCCTGGACAAAGCTGAATTGCTCCATGATGATCCGGATAAAATCATACGAACCGTAAACGAAGAGTATTCCTACCCTTCTGTCATCCGTCTTCGGAGGTACATTCGCCTCCCGTATGCCAAAATTGTACTTTCACGCAGAAACATAATGAAGCGAGACCGGAGTACTTGTCAGTACTGCGGAACCCGATCAGACCTCACTCTCGATCATGTTCTTCCCAAAAGCCGCGGCGGGGCCGATAGCTGGGAAAACCTGGTGACAGCCTGCAACAACTGTAACGTAAAGAAAGGCAACCGCACACCCGAAGAAGCCGGAATGCCACTCAATATCAAACCCTACCGGCCTGTTCACATTACCTTTTTCCAAAATCTGCTGAATGGTATTCAGGAACACTGGAAACCGTATTTGTATATGTAATTTCGGAACGTTTAGGGAACAACCACTCCTCTTTTAAAGTGTACCTTATCGATTGGCAATTAGATACAACCAACCAACTATTTATTGTGAATTATTCAGACTTATTGAAAAGAGGCTCTATTCCGGCCAAATAGCTACAGAAATTGAGATAATTCGACTTCTTTTGATATTTTCCTGCAATGAGCACCAAAAAAGAGATCATATCGAACTATCTCACCCGGCAGCCTGACGTAGCGGTTGCGTTTCTGTTTGGCTCGGAAGCTTCGGGACGATCACTGCCCGGAAGCGATGTGGACCTTGCCCTTTTGTTCTACCCGGATAAAGAACCTTCGCCAGAACAGCTCCCGGACATTCAGGATCAACTTACAGCTTTGCTCAAAAAAGAAGTTGATCTTGTTGTGTTGAATCGCGCAAATCCCGTGATCCGAATGCAGATTCTCAAAAAAGGAAAAAAAATATTCCAGCGGGACAAAAAATTATATTCTGACTTTTTTGTTCGCACGATCAACGAATACGATGACCTGAAAAGAGTGCGCGCTGTAATTGAAAAAAATATTCTGAAGGGAAAAATCTATGGTTGACCGGGATGTGGCATTTGCAAAAATTTCTTCCGTTCAGCGCTACCTGAAGAGAATCCGTGATATCACTCAGCTTAACCCTGAATCCCTGAATGATCTCGACGTTCAGGAAATCATGACACTGAACCTTCAGCGTGCCGTTCAAAGCTCCATAGATCTTGCTTCACACATCGTTGCAGACGAAGGCCTTGGACTCCCGCAAAAACTTCGTGAAAATTTCAATATCCTTCAAAAAAACAATATCCTGCCCGAAGAACTCACCTTGCGATTGCGAAAAATGGTTGGCTTCCGGAATATTGCCGTACACGAGTATGAATCGATCAATCCCGATATCTTAAAATCGATTCTTAAAAAGAATCTCAAAGATTTTGAAGAGTTTTACACTGTCATCATCCGCCACTATCATCTTTCCGAATAAACGAAAGCTTGTCCTGCTTCGTTAACGCAATCACGCAGGATGCAACTGCCTTAAAAAAGTGTTATTTTTTGAGGATTAAACAAATTTAATAGTAATGAGTAAAAAAGGGCGTGTTCTTGTTGCGATGAGCGGCGGCGTTGATTCTTCGGTTTCGGCCGTAATGCTTCATGAACAAGGATACGAAGTGATTGGAATTACGATGAAAACCTGGGATTATCACCGGAGTGGTGGTAATGACGGGAAAGAAACGGGATGCTGTACGGTAGAGTCGATGAATGATGCCCGTCATATCGCTGTCCGACACGGGTTCAAACATTTTATAGTGGATATCCGGGATGAATTCGGAAACTGGGTTATCGACCGATTTGTGGAAGATTACACCAACGGACGCACGCCCAATCCATGTGTTCTCTGTAACACTCACATCAAGTGGGCAGCACTTTTGCGCCGAGCTGATAACCTCGGCTGCGACTTCATCGCCACAGGTCATTATGCCAATGTTCGCGAAGAGAACGGGCGCTACGTCATTTCCAAAGGAAAAGATCATAAAAAAGACCAATCCTATGCACTCTGGGGTGTGGAGCAAAAACATCTGGAGCGAACCATCTTCCCGCTCGGAAAATATCGGAAAACTGAAATCCGGCAATTTGCTGAAGATTACGGGTTGCTGAACGTGGCCAATAAACCCGATTCCTATGAAATCTGCTTTATTCCCGATAACAACTATCACCGCTTTCTGAAAGAGCGCGTAAATGATCTCGAAGAGAGAGTAAACGGAGGTATTTTTATTGATAAGGATGGCAACATTCTCGGTAAACACAAAGGATTTCCGTTCTACACCATCGGCCAGCGGCGAGGGCTTCACCTGCCGATGGGTAAGCCCGTATATGTAACCCACATTGATGCAGCAAATAATATCATCACCGTGGGTGAAAAAGAGGATCTCATCAGCACCACCTGCAGGGCCAAAGAGGTAAATATGGTGAAATACGGCTCCATTCCGGAGGGTGAAATGGAAATTACCGGAAAAATCCGGTACAATGACGATGGTGCGTTTGGAAGCGTCAAACAGCTCTCGGATGACGAAATTATAGTACACTTTCCTACCGGGC
>SLGL01000019.1 GCA_007123785.1 Balneolaceae bacterium | reverse complement strand
TTATTTATTAGAAAAACTTAATATTAAAAGTAACGACATCTCTGACTTTCAAAAACTACAAAAGAAAGCCGGACGTACGGGGGTACAGCAATTTAAAATGAAAAACTACGATTCATGCCCCATTCTATTAAAAATTAAACTTCAGGATACAACATGAAGACAACCAATTTTAACTTAAAAAGACTATTACCACTGTTTTTGGCTTTTGCTGTTGTTTTTGTTGGGTGTGATTCCCAATTACCAACAAGTGACAAGCTGGGAGAATCAAATAACCTTACAAGGGGTGAAGCTCCTGATTACGGCCAGATGAGCAAGGCTGAAGTCGAAGAAACCATTCCTGGTCAATATATTGTAGTATTTAAAAAAGGTACTAACAATGCTGCCGGGCGGGCAAATCAGATGGCAAGATCTGCCAATGGAGAGGTAAAGCATGTTTTTGAAAACGCTTTACAGGGCTTTACAATTACCCTTCCAGACCAAGCTTCCCCGCGGGCAATTGAGGCTTTACGAAACAATCCAAATGTGGAGCACATCGAGCAAGACCGCAAAGTTTATGCTTTCGGCACACAAACAAATGCCACATGGGGCCTGGACAGAGTGGATCAGCGAACATTGCCACTTGATGGTATTTATAACTTTCAGGCAACTGGTAAAGGTGTGACTGTTTACGTTCTTGATTCGGGAATTAACTATAGTCATAACGATTTTGGCGGACGTGCATCATTTGGTTTTGATACGTTCGGAGACAACGGGGATGACTGCGATGGCCACGGAACTCATGTTGCCGGAACAATTGGTGGCAGCGAGTGGGGAGTCGCCAAAGAAGTAGACCTGGTATCTGTCAGAGTGCTGAATTGCGATGGAAATGGCACGGTGAGTGGTGTTGTTGCCGGTATTGATTGGGTTACAGCGAATGCAAGCGGTCCTTCCGTTGCCAATTTGAGTTTGGGCGGCGGAGGTTCATTAGCCTTAGACACTGCTGTGAGAAATTCAATAGCTGCAGGAATTACACATGTAGTTGCTGCCGGAAATAACAGTGCAGATGCCTGTAATTACAGCCCATCCAGAGTTTCTGAAGCTCTTACAATCGGTTCTGCTACAAGTTCTGATGCACGGTCATGGTTCTCTAATTATGGAGCTTGTGTCGACCTGTTTGCTCCTGGAACATCCATTAAATCAGCCTGGATTGGAAGTAATTCAGCTACAAGTACAATCAGCGGAACCTCTATGGCTTCGCCACATGTAGCCGGGGCAGCTGCACTATTCCTTCAGAATAATAGTAGTGCAAACCCCTCTGAAGTCGCATCTGCTATATCCGAATATACAACTAAAAATGTTGTTACAAGCAGTAACACCAGTAATAACCATCTTCTTTACACACTTTTTGGAGAAAGTGGAAATGATGGAGATAGTGGAGATTCTGACGGTGGGGATGATAGTGACAATGGAGATGATACTGACAACGGTGATGAAACCGGTAATAATGATCCCGTAATAAACAGTTTTGTTTTTAACAATTCTACATCAGGTCCTTGGAAAAGAACGGATGTCAGCTGGAATGTATCAGATAAGGATGGAGATCTTTCATCTGTTAAGTCAGAACTACTGAATGGCTCAAACGTTGTAGATTCTCAGACATCGACTGTAAGTGGCAGCAGTGCCTCAGGTCAGCATGATCTCAGAACCAGAAATAACGCAGATGCAGTTCGCCTTACAGTTACTGATCAAAACGGAAACTCTGTAACACAAACCCGAAATTTCGATGGATCAAATAATGATGACGGAGATTCTGGTGAGGATGAGGGTGACGATGGAGATAATGGAGAAGATGATCATGGGAATGGTGATGAAGGTGATGGTGATGGTGATAACGGTGAAGACGGAGACAACGGAGACGAAAACGGTGAAGTTGGAGACAACGACCCGGTTATCAACACCTTTAATGTAAATACCCGAAATCAGGGTCCATGGAGCCGTGCGGATGTTTCCTGGGCAGTAGCTGACGAAGACGGTGACCTCGCTACCGTGAAAACAGAACTATTCAGTGGCAGTAGTGTTGTTGATTCAGCTTCAACGAATGTGAGTGGCAGCAGTGCATCTGGTGTTCATGAATTGAGAAACCGGGGAAATATCTCTTCTGTTCGAATTACGGTTACCGATCAAAATGGAAATTCTGTTATTCAAACCAAAAATCTGTAATAAAAAATCGCAAGTTTAATAAAAGCCACTTCTGTTTATTCAGGAGTGGCTTTTTTTGTTACCAATCTTGGCAAAGAATCAATAATGAGTTTTTATCGAAACTGTTTTCAAATTGCGATAGCTTAGCGCGCTGACATTACCCATTTAATACACATATTTAAATTACATTTATTGTAGCATAACGCTTTAAAGTATTAAAGAAATTTGTTGTTCATCCCGAGGCTTCGGGACGAACCAAAAGATCAAGCCTCCCTACGCTAAAGCTTCGGAAGACAGGACGGTGAATCAATTGGCGGCTGATGCAGGATTTGACTCTACTTCAAAATCGAGCCGAAAACCGCTTTGCAGATTTGTTGTTCCAGTGACATAATCGAGTGTTGTGTGTTCAGTGATACTTGTGCATGCCGGATTATCTGCAATACGTATAGCTGTTTGACCTCTTACGGTCAATTCACGTGATTTCTGGCTGAAATCGTTCGGATCGGTCCAGGTGGCCCCGGTTTTCCATTCAGCCTCATATTCTCTGTTCGACGTTGGGGCATTTACAGTTCTTGCTACTGTAAAAAACCGGGTAATCACGTCCAGCAATGAATTGAGGCACCATCAAATACCCGGCAAGCTGTCTGGCGTACTATTGATTGATTTTTTCCACAAGTTGCTCATATTCACGGTCAGCCCCGGGTGAGCCGGTTTGAACGGACTCTACATTTCCTTCGCGGTCCAGAATTATTTTAAAAGGAATGCCCTGAAAACCAAGTTGAGAAGAGAGTCCACTGCCATCTACAAAAATAAAATCGTAATCCTTCTTTTCTTTAAAATTCAATGCTTCCTCCCGTCCTT
>SLGL01000141.1 GCA_007123785.1 Balneolaceae bacterium | reverse complement strand
GTTTATCAATACAATCAGGAGAACAGTGTGAAAATAAAAAGTGGAAAAGATGCAGCGAATAAAAAAATATACTTTTACAGGGAAAAGTAGATTTCACTTTTTGAATATCAAACATTAGGCTGGTTGTATTTTTTATGCTTTTTTCTCAAAAAGTACTCCCTGTGAAATTGAAAGCCGTATCGGTTGGTCGATTTTTTTTCCGCGCGCTGAGGGTGTAGACAATGCGACGTCCCATTGATCGGGATTTTTTACAGGAAACCCAAGTTCAGTCACAGTAATTTTTCTGGGCTGTCCTTCCATGTTTGCTACAAAAATCAGCTCTTTCCCGGTTTCCCGGTTTTTGCGATAGCCGTAGAAAATGACGGCACCGTTCACGGGTTCACGATAGCTTAAAAAATCATCTGGACAAAAGTTTTTGGTGAGCCAGGAATTGTTTAGTCGGAAATTCCTGGCTTGCAGATTAAAATCTGCTTTTTTTGCATCTATAAATTCGGTGTGCATATCCACATTGCAGTAGTCGTTCACATCGTCCATCCAGGCTTTTGAATAGTTGTTTAACTTTTCGACAGTCCAGTTCGTAACAGCGAATGGCGGATCGATCCGGTTGAGAATATCTGCGATAATTTCAGGCTGATAGGCTGTGGCATGAACAAGATTCAACAGAGCTTTTGTAAAACGCCTGAGATCTGTCAGGTTTTGAAATCCGAAATCTTTAAGCCGTTTAAAGAACCTTGAGTTACGGTATTCTATATCGGTAATTTGCCAGTCGGCAAAATAAGCTTCTTCTGCGGTAATTTTTATGGCGTATTCACTGTCAGTATTTCGTATGAAGCTCCAGGGCGCGCTGCCGAGTGCCTGAAGAAAATCCATCGGTACACCGGGAAGAAATGCATTCATCAGCAGAGTTGTGGATGGATTATTATATGCATTATCCATTACCATTTTCAGGGAGTTGCCAAGTAAAAAATTTACATTGATGATTTCCGGGTCAGCTTGTGTTCCGCGCCTCATCGTGTCGTGATTTGCATATCCGGTAATCCACTGCTCTCCAATACGGAATTGCTCTTTAATACGCCACCATTTCGATACCCAGTAGGTATAGTGATAAGGGGTATTATAGGCGAAAATCATTGGACCCCATTGAAACGGATGTTTCTGCTGTTCGATGAGGTCGCGGTAGGTGCAGGCCAGTTCCCAGTCATCACGTGGCCAGGGACGTCCGTCTTCAAAAATCATCCACGGTTTAAAATTTAAACCGGCTGCCTCCTGTTCTACATTGCTCATCTGTTTCAAAAACTCATCATCATATAATACCAGGTCCTGTTCTGAATCGTAGCAAGTGATGTCCTGCGCGGCATCCACGCGGATACCATCGAACCCCCAGTTCATAATTCTGCGCTGCATCTCCAGAATCATTGCCCTTACAAGTGGGTGCTTGAAGTCAATATTCTGCCCGTACATATTCTGCCCTGCAAAGAATTCATCGGGCAGTAGCTCAAGAGCCTGATTGGCGGCATGGCCGTACACAACATCCAGAATAACCTTCATGGGGCGTCCCGGAAAAGTGTGAAGAGTTTCGATCAGATCAAGGAGTTCATGGGGTCTTCCGGTGGAAAGAACAGAAGGATTTACCGCCGATGAGCCGAAAATAACAACATCATAACCCCAGTTTATAACAGAGGGTTTACGAAGATGAACGGTGATTTCGGTACCGTTTTCCTCAGGTTGCTGTATGGGACTCCAGAAGCGATGCTCTTTGGGATTTTCTATAACTGGATTCAGTGGCATCAGCTCAATGCCATCGAATCCGATCATATTTTTCTCATCAGGAGAAAGTTCCCGGTCGTCACGTATTTTTGCAGCAATTTGTCGGTACCTCTGGGTCAGTGAGTAGAGGGTTCCATCGAAGGTGGCAGTGCCAGTGTGAATTTCAAGAAGATTGGCAGACGGGCCAATGCGATTTTCCTCTTTCTTAGAAAGTGTTTTGGAAAGTCCGGCATAATAAGCAGTGTCGTTTCGTGAGCCAAGCACGGATTCAGCATCATATAGTTCAGCCGGGGCGTGAATTCCATATGGCAGCGACCATGCCATCGGATCACGAATAACCTGCTTTGTGCCGTCTTCAAAATCGAGCTTAAACTGATAGAACGCACCAAAACGGGTTCGGTCCCCTGCAGGTACATCGTTCAGTACTACTGCAGCAAACGTTTCGATCTTTTCAGCTTCAAGCTGATAATAGATGACACTGCTATGTTGATCGGGCTTGTCGTAGATATGGTCAGAGATGGGGATAAAAATCTCAATAGTAACCCGGATGGCATTTTTTATTAGTGGATGCCAGACCAAAAATCGTGAATGTCGGCCAAATGTAAAGGCTCCAAGATTGCGGGCAAAATAATCCGCTTCGGAATAGTTTATTCCTTTTATCTGCCGTGAAGTTATTTGTGCAGAAAATTCCCTGGTTTTCTCATTATTTATGGTAATGTTCATAACTGAACTATTTTTCAATTAAAAAATAAGATCGATTCTCTGTGGTACCTTTCTACAGATCGGTGCTATGGTAGTTGAAAAACGTATATTTAGGTTGAGAGAACGTCAGTGTAGGTATTAGCTCCGGCTGAAAATACAACCATTTCCATAAAAGAGTGAACTGTCTTTTTAACCTTTATTCCCGGATATTCGCCCAATCGAGGTATATACTGCGCACCTCATTGATATGATTCTCAATTGTTTCGATTTCCCAGGCTGAGGTATCTACAGGAGGGAAAATGTGTGCTGTAGAGGTACCTTTTTTTGTGACAAGGAAATCACCGCTGCAAAGTTCGCGGTTTCCTTCAAAATAGACAGGAACAATGGGATATTTCAGGTCGATTGCCATTCGAAATGGGCCTTTTTTAAATGGACCGATAATGCCCGGGTGTTTTCGCGAGCCTTCCGGGGCCATCAATAGAGAGAGTTTGTTTTTTTTAATACGCTTTACTGATTTCCTAAGGGTTTCCACAGCCTTGTTTGACTCTTCACGCCGAATGAAAACCTGTCC
>SLGL01000134.1 GCA_007123785.1 Balneolaceae bacterium | reverse complement strand
GTTGTACAGTTTAGCCTGCCCTTTGAACAATTCTGAGCACTTATTGATCACTGAAAGACATTGATAATTTAATATTCTGCTTTTTCATAAACCTGTTCTTCAGTTTTTTCAAAAATTTCCACAATTCCTTGTTTATCTAAGGGCCCGGCTGCATTCATATCATTACCGCCGCCATAAACCCTGATGGTATAACTGGCAATTTCAGGAAAAGCCCTGGGAGGAATGTCCACATCAGAAAGGCGGTGATAAAGTCCGTTATCATTCAGCCACTCTTCAAATGTTGCGATAAATTCAGCGGCTCCCTCATATTCATCATTCGTTTCGATGTCAAAAAGCTTTTCACCCATTAGGGCAAGCCTGTCAACCACACGATCATTTTCTATCAGCCATTTGAAGTAAGCAGGATAGAGAATAGCAAGGCCGCGCCCATGGGCAAGCCGGGGGTTGTATCCGCTTAGTGAGTGTTCCAGATTATGGAGAATGAAAGGTTCGGGTTTACGGCCGGCAACCTGAATGGTGTTCAGCGCCAGTGTGGAAGACCATAGCATTTGTCCGCGAAGGGCTTCATTTTCAGGATCATCGAGCACTTTCGGTAATGTTTCGATCACTGTTTGCATGACACCTTCACTATAGCGGTCGGCCGGTGGAGAATCATTACCTCCGAGCACATAGTTTTCAAACACATGGCTCAGAATATCAGACGCTCCGTCACGTGTGGTTTCTGCCGGGAGTGAAGTGTGGTAGGCAGGGTTTAACCATGAAGCCGATGGTTTGAAAAAAGGATAGCTGATCGGTGATTTTCCTTTAACATCGGGGTTGGAGATGACAGCATGGGCAGTTACTTCTGAAGCCGTTGCCGCCGTTGTGGGAATGGTGGTTACCGGGAGAGCACCCTTCATGGTATTATTTCTGGGTTCACCCAGAACGAATGGCCAGATTTCCGTTTCATTGTCGTGAATCAGCCCGGCAATCGCCTTGGATGCATCCATTACAGAACCACCGCCAAAAGCAAGCAGAAAGTCGACATCTTTTTCTTTACCAAGAGCCGCAGCTTTATCGATGGTGGCTGCGTGGGGATTTGGCTCAATCCCTTCAAATAGCGTGTATTCTATTCCTCTTTTTTCAAGATGTGCTATTACTTCATCCAGATAGCCAAGATTTTTAACGCTTCCGCCTCCGATTACCAGCATTGCGTGTGCGCCGTAAGAACGAAGTTGATCAAAAAAATCATAGGCTTTTTCTTTTCCAAAATAAATTCGTGTGGGAATGTGGACTTCAAATGAGTTCATAATTATGTAAATTTGGTTATCATTGGTTAGGTGACCGGCACTTCCAGAAAGATCGTTGTTTTCGTTGTCCCATCACTTATATAATAACAGATTTAATAAAGAAGAAATTCAAATATGGCTGATTTAACAAGAACTATCCGGGAAAAAGCAGAATCATATTTTGATTATATGGTTCAGACCCGAAGACACCTTCATAAAAATCCCGAAGTTAGTTTCAAAGAGTTTGATACGACAGAGTATATTCTGCATGAATTGAAAAAAATCGGTATTAAAACCGAAACGCCGCTGGAGACCGGCTGTGTGGGAATAATTGAAGGAAAACCTTCCGGGCGGACCATCGCACTTCGTGCCGATATCGATGCCCTTCCGATGGATGAAGAGGGAGATGTCAAAAAAGAATTTCTTTCCGAACGTCCCGGTGCTGCTCATTGCTGCGGCCATGACGCTCATACCGCAAATTTGCTTGGAACAGCAAGAATTTTGTCCGATCTGCGTGAACACCTTGATGGAAAAGTGGTGCTGGTATTTCAACCGGCTGAAGAGAAATTGCCGGGTGGCGGCCGTGTGATGACCGAAAGCGGTGTATTACAAAAACATGGTGTAAAAGAGATTTTTGGGCTTCACACCAACCCAAACTATAAACCGGGACAGATCGCTGTAAAACCGGGTCCGTTTATGGCCTGCACGATGGAGTTTGGTGTGGAAGTGATTGGGAAAGGAGGCCATGCGGCAGCTCCGCACACGGCTGTAGACCCGATTGTTCTGGCAGCACAGGTAATCAACCAGTTTCAAACCATTATCAGCCGGTCGATTGATCCCACGGAACCAGCTGTAATTACGGTCGGGAAAATTGAAGCGGGCTCGGCTTTTAATGTGATTCCGGGTAAAGCAGTGATGCAGGGCACTGTACGTGCTTTTTCAATGGAGACAGCCCGGTTTATCAGAGACCGAATGGAAGCGGTCGTAAAAAGTATTACAGAGGGTAACGGCGGAAGTTATTCATTCTATTTTAGTGAAGGTTACCCGGCAGTTGTGAATAATGAGGAAAGTACTCAGAAACTGCAGAAAACAGCCCGTCTTGTTCTGGGTGAAGAAAACGTGATTGAAATGGAAAGGCCGCTGATGGCCGGTGAGGATTTCTCCTTTTACCAGCAGGAGTTTCCGGGAGCGTTTTTCTTTCTGGGAAGCGGAAGTGAGGAGACAGATTCTCAGTGGAGCTGGCACCATCCGCGATATAATGTGGATGAGCGTGCTTTTCTCACCGGTTCAGCACTTATGGCTGGACTGGCACTGGGCTGATCTGTTTCCGAAAATATTATTTATGACAAAACTTGCATTCAAAAATATATCTGGCGATCTGTTTGAAGCTAAAAAAGGTCCCTATAATGCCGGGACAGATAAAACCTTCGCTAACTGGTCTCCGGCTGAAGGGAGTGCGGAAGTTTCCGGGTAGCTGCGGTCAATGAGTCAATTCAGGAAATGTAGCTTAACGAAACTGAGGGGGAAATTTCACTGCGTGCCTGTCCCGTACTGATAGGTTGGGAGGAATCGCTATCGCTCGGTGCGCTGAAAAATACCGGCCGCTCTGCCAGATCGCTCAAAAAAACAAACTTATCAATTTACCCGCAACGTTTCCAATAGAACCACTTTTTCTCCGGTTGCAGTTGTGTGATTTGAAAAAAATTCTATATTTAATCATTCACCGTTGCTTCAAATTTTTATTGTTATGAAAAATGTATTTCTCTTTTCGTTTTTT
>SLGL01000251.1 GCA_007123785.1 Balneolaceae bacterium | reverse complement strand
TCCATGCCGGCCCCCATAGTGATGGGGCAATCCCGGCGTAAAGAATAGCCAGTAATGCACCATTACTGAAGTGCCCGAAAACGCCGTAAGCAAGTCCAAGTCCGGTTTGTTCACCAAGCAGATGGGGAATATCCCACCAGCCCATGCCCATGCCCATGCCCATAACCAGGCCGAAGATGTCAAAAAGTACGGTTCCGGCAAGGCCGGCAAGTATGGCGTGTTTCCAGTTAATTGTATGCATTTTCAAGTCCTCTTTAGTTTAATAAAAGACGCGAAAAGCAGACAAAATCTTACCAATCAAATGCCGAATGGGTGAAATTATTATCTGCTCCGGCTGATGAAACGGCCATTGCAGAGTTACGCCAGATCCTGGTACGCGGTCTTAAACCGGCACTACATCAATATGTAGACTATGAGCTGGATCAGTTTGCAGAAGATATTGCTCAGGATGCGTTACTGAAAATATTGGCAAATTTGGAAACAGAACTCCAGGTGAACAGTTTGGAACAAGTAATCCGTACCCTGAATGTTCAGCTCATGAAAATATCGTTCTTTCAAAAGTAATTGAAATCATAAATAAAGAACTCAAAAACTATCCCCACTTCTTTGATAAGATCTGCTATTTCAAGTGATAAAAAACACCAGATTGAACAGTGGATATCTGGCAACCCTGATCTTCAGAATTAATCAGTGATCTTAAGTGGCTGCGGAACACCGGTCACCCCTCAATTTACCCCCTGATCAACGGGTCTGAAAATGAATCGTCTCATTTCCCACACCCATTATATTATAACTAATAGTTGATACTTCTTTACCTCATCATAGAAAACGAAACCAATCTTAATTCACAAGATCATGAAAACCTGTCTAAGGTATCTTCTCTTAACATCGGTATGCCTTCTTTTAATACCTTTACATGCACAGGCTCAAACATACTCAACAGAAAACGGACGTGCGGAGTTTACATCCAGTGTTCCTTTGCATGAGTTTACAGGTGTTTCTGACTATTTAACCGGTTTAATCAACATTGAGGAAAACCTCGTTGATTTTTTTCTGGACCTCGAAACCCTGAAAACCGGTAATGGACGTCGTGACCGGGACATGTACCGAACACTTCAAACAGATGACTTCCCTTTTGCTGAATTTACCGGTTCATTGATTTCATCATTTGATCATAATTCCACAAAACAACAAAACGTACAGGTTACCGGTGAATTTACAATTCACGGAGTTCCTAATGAGATGACCATAGAAGGCACCTTGCAACGCCAAGGTAATGAGCTTCTGCTGAAAGCCAACTGGGTTCATGATATCACCGATCATGAAATTGAACCTCCGGGCATCCTTTTTTACAGGGTTCGCGATGAGATGGATGTACAGATTGAAGCACGGCTTAATATCCGTGAAGATGAATAAAGCAAATACTACACAAATCAAAACATACAACTGATAGAAAATGAAAAGAATACCCTTTATATCTCTGTTCACCTGTTGCCTCTTTTTTATACTGAACTGGCCTCAGACTGCAGAAGCTCAACTGGAACGTGAGCGGGCAATACCGGATGCACCTGTGAGTGACGTTTTTTGGTCCGGATTGAATGTCGGATTATCTACTGTACATAATCAGCAAGCCGGAGATTTAAACACCAGTGTGCTGCATACATTTGGTCTTGTGGAGGGTGGTGTAGATCGTTTTTGGGGACTGGATGACGGTGCAAACACAAGGATAGGCCTCTCTTATGGCATAACTGACCGGCTATCGGCTGGAATTGGACGAATGACATTTAATAATGTGGTTGATCTGCAAAGCAAATATAATATTCTCCGGCAAACAAGAGATAACAGTGTGCCACTGGAGTTAGCAGTAAAAGTTTTTACCGGGATAACCACCCAGGATGGAATCGGCCTGGATTTTTCTGAACGCCTCACCTACTTCGCTTCCGTAATGATTGCACGTAAATTTAATCGTTTAAGTCTTCAGCTTTCACCCATGATGGCCCATTTCAACCGGCCACTGAGCGCGGCAGACCAGGATCAGCTCTTTGGATTGGGAATCCTTGTTAATGTAGAATAGGATTATTCCGCTTTTTTCACCAGGAAATTTGATCGCATGTAACGCGAAGTGAAAATGGCGGTGTAAGAGTACTGTAGTATTATGAGTTACGTTATTTTCACTTCAACAAAGCAGGTGGAAATAATTCGCTTCACATACAAAAATGAGTAATGGTCCATCTGGCATGCAAATTGTAATCAGCAACCTTTGCCGCTCATCTTTTCCCGGCGAAGCGTTCCGAACGAAAGCTGGCGCTTTTCCAGTTCCGATCTTCGGGGCGATTTCCACGAAGTCATATAAAATACTGTCAAATCATTGCTGATAACACTCTGCAACTGCGATTCAAGGCCGGATAACATCTGTTTCAAAAAATTCCGCTTATTAAAATTCGCATATAATTAATTTAAATAACCTTGACATGTTATAATCCAAAAAATTCAGAATAACATCACGATATTTCCTGGAAGCAGTTTAATAAAAAAATTCCCTCTATGTCATAGTTCAGACATTATATTATGTGAAAATGATGATCCAAAGTCCGACAAGAACACTAAAACTTCTCAAACAAAATAAAAGTTTACAGATTCCCGATTACATCTTTAAATGTGAAATACCTTTAATCAAACACTTACACTGCTTTACACAGCGGAATTCTGTCTCACAAATTTTGTTGCGAACACCCTCTGTAGCTTGCACAACATGCGAACAAGCATTGAAAAAAACCAAAAAGTCCATTTCGATTTTAAACTTACGGATATCCGGGGAAGATCGAGTTCATTACCAAAAATTACAATCCAGACCTGACTCCGGCATTTTAACTGCCTGCACCATTTTCAGGAAAGTGATCAAATCAAAAAAACCTCTGCATATGCCACACATTAAAACCATCACACCAGAAATTGCCGATGGAGAACTTAAACGTGCTTACGAAAACCTGAAAAAAACAAGGGGCAAAATTGCGGAAGTCCACAAAATTCAGAGCCTGAATCCCGCTGC
>SLGL01000241.1 GCA_007123785.1 Balneolaceae bacterium | reverse complement strand
TTAATATCTTATCAACTCTTTTTTTAATGTGATCCATCTCTTTTTCAGGCAGCTCAATGGATTGAAAAACAGGACTTTTTTTATACTTTTCAGTTGGTGTTGTGGAGATATTGTGATATTCCAGAGTTAGATAATCGGAAATACTCTTAAAGGTCTTAGATTGATAGTTCTCAGAAAACAGTTCAAAAACAACAGTTCCGGGCTTGCAAAAGGTCAGATTAGCCATCCCCGCACCGTGAACTCCTACAACAGCAGTTGCATTAAAAAATAGCGATATTTGATCTTTCACAGAAAGTTCTGATAGCTTATATGACTCAAACCCTAAAGGCATCAATTTATCAAGTAATTCTTTTTCGTTAAGGAGTTTACGTTGATTCGGAGCATCACCGCGGCTAATGTATACAAATGGACTGAATTGGACTGAGGATGCATGAAGTAGAAACTTTTCTCGAAGAAAGTCAACAGCCCACGGCCTTAACTTTCTCGGATAATTGATTTGAGTCGTAACTATTACTTCATCAGCCCGGATGCAGGGCATTTCTTTACCTGAAATGATTTGATCCGGGTTAATGCCAATCAAATCGAGGGTTTCCTTCTGGAATTTGAATTCGATATTCGGTACATAGTATTTAGCATATTGGTTAACATCTCTGTTTGATTCTATGATTTTTAATCTTGGCAGCGCATCATACAACCAGTGATAATAATTGTACATCGAATTGGTACCGCTTATCAGGCTTATGACTGTACCTGGCACCTTTTTAATGCTTTCATTATAGACCGTTTTTGACCTAAATCTATTAGTGATATGTCAAAGATAAAAAGTCGGGTAAGTCGGGCAAGTTTTTCGAAAAATGAACCCATTAAGATCACTGGGATGATCCCGAATCGACTCATATGATGACTGCCTCACACTATTACAAATGATACGATATTAGCGATAATCCTTGTTAAGATATAAGTTATCTTTCTAACTTTTATCATTACCTGAAAAAACTACGAATACGGTTCTATAAATCTTCTGATGTTACCATGTTTCCCAAAGAAATCCTGCTTGCATCTGCAAACCCCCACAAAATAGAAGAACTGGAACAGATTCTGATACCGCTTGGGATTACCCTGAAGTCCGCACGCGATTATCCGGATGGGGAAGAGGTGGATGAAGATCAGCCCAGTCTTGAAGGAAATGCCCTGAAAAAAGCCCGTTACTGGCATCAAAAAACCGGGCTGCCATCTCTTTCCGATGATACCGGTCTCGAAGTGGATGCACTCAGCGGCGCACCAGGAGTACATTCTGCGCGATACGCAGGCAACAATGCTTCATACTTACAGAACACGGAAAAGCTGCTTCGCGAAATGAACGGTCAAAAAAATCGGAGTGCTCAATTTCGAACCGTTATTGCTTTTGTAGATGGGAAAGGACGTGAGCATCTGTTTGAGGGCGTATGCCGGGGAACGATTATCTCTGAGCCAAGAGGTGACAAAGGGTTTGGATACGATCCTGTTTTTGTTCCCGATGGTTATGAACGAACCTTTGCCGAACTTTCATCCGAAGAAAAAAACCTGATCAGCCACCGGGGACGGGCGCTGAAGAAATTTGTGGAGTTTTTGGGTTGAAAGGAACAGATCATCAGAAAGATATTTCAGAATATGAAATCCTGCAGAAAAACCTTTAGTTTCAACAGGACATATTTCAAACTCAACAGATTGACAGATGGAATTAAAGCAACTTGGAAAATCAGACATCAAAGTAACTCCTCTCTCATTTGGTGCCTGGGCTATTGGCGGTTGGATGTGGGGCGGGGCCGAAGAAACGGCTGCAATTAAAGCTGTACAGGCATCGGTTGACCTCGGTATCACAACCATCGATACGGCGGCAGTTTATGGATTTGGCAGAAGTGAAAAGCTGGTTGCCAAAGCTCTCAAAAATGTACCAAGAGATAGGTATCAGATTCTTACAAAGTATGGCCTGAACTGGGAGAGTGATGATGGCCAATTTCATTTCAACAGTGAGGATAATGACGGCAATCCCGTGAAAGTTTACAGATGGTCATCAAAAGAGCGGGTTAAAAAAGAGTGTGAAGACAGTCTGCGACGCCTCAATACCGACTATATCGATCTTTATCAGATTCACTGGCCCGATCCTTCCACTCCGATTTCTGAAACGATGGAGGCTGTCTCGGAGCTGATAGATGAAGGAAAAGTACGGGCTGCGGGAGTATGTAACTACAACGTTGATGAGGTTGAAGAAGCTTTGAAAACTGTACAGCTTGCATCGAATCAGGTTCCATACAGTATGATTAACCGCGACATTGAAAAGGATGTGGTACCTCAGGCTGTTGAGAAAGGAATGCAGATTCTTCCCTACAGTCCGCTCCAGCGGGGGCTGTTGACAGGCAAAATGAAGCCGGGTCATAAGTTTACCGGTTACGACACGCGGAAAGACAGCAAGTATTTTGAGGATGAAAATATTCGCCGGGCAAACACTTTACTGGATAACATCAGGCCGATTGCAGAAAAACATAACGCAACATTGGCACAGCTTGTGATCAACTGGACTGCAAATCAGACGGGAATCGGCTCAGTGCTCGTTGGGGCCCGGAACGAACAGCAGGTAAAAGATAATGCCGGTTCTCTGGATTTCACATTATCGGAGGATGAACTGAAGCTGATTACCGAATATTCCAGCCAGTTTTCAATCGACTGATTTTTGATTCTTTATTTTTATCGGTATAGACTATAGAGGTTCGGCTCAAAGGTATAAACCAGCCCCGTTCCGGGGCGGCATATCCGTAGCCCTTCAGGATCACGCAGTGATTCTTTGGGGGTGTAAACAGACCAATAACTAATGGAGCGCCATAGGCGCGGCATCATTCAAACTCTGAATTCAATAAAATAATATGTGGGTATAGTTGGTATGGTCTTCGTGTAGGGATACGGATATGTTGCACCTCTGGTGCTTCTCCTCATGTTAAAAATAATTCAACTTTCTATTGAAAACGTCGATTTGTGATGATATAATAGAACAGAGGCTTCTCAGATTAAACCATCGGGCGTAAAC
>SLGL01000220.1 GCA_007123785.1 Balneolaceae bacterium | reverse complement strand
TTTGCTCTAAGAAATTCTTTGAAGCATCGGGATGAACAACAAATTTCCCTAACACCTTAAATCGTTGTTCTACAATTAATTTCATTTAAATATCTGTATTAAATGGGTAATGTCAGTTCTAAATCTACCCTTATTAGGGGAGACTTACTCAAATAATCGAACTCAGATTTAAAGCCACATTTTGAAACACTGCCACACAGAAGAGGTGAAGTGGGGGAATTGATGTTAGAGTGGCGGAAAAATCTGTCCTAAACAGACCGAAACGAAAGTTATTTAGTAAATTTCAAAACGTTTTGGACAGCTAAGGAATGAAATTTATGTTTTGAATTGGGAATTGTTCTGATTTTTTTTAAAAGATTATGTTAATTGATACGGTCGATCATATGGAATGGTAAAGCGAATTCCACGGCCCCGGATATTATTTTTTGTGCAAATACAATATAAATCAAATACCTGTATGAGATTATTAGTGATAACACTGGCCGCTCTGCTTGGATTTTATCCGATTTCAACAACTGTTGCTCAAAATAGTGATCCGGTAAAACCCAATGTCATTATTATTTTTACCGATGATCAGGGATATGGTGATTTGAGCTCATTCGGCGCTCCCAATATTCGAACACCTCATCTCGATAAAATGGCGGCAGAGGGACAGAAGTGGACCAATTTTTACACTGCGGCCAGTGTGTGCACACCCAGCCGCGCAGGACTGGTAACAGGACGTTATCCCGTGCGAAGCGGCATGGCCAGTGATGTGTACAGAGTACTCTTTCCTGATTCCAAAGGAGGCTTACCTGATGATGAAATCACGATTGCCGAACAGGTAAAAAAAGCAGGGTATCAAACCGCGATGATTGGGAAATGGCACCTGGGGCACCGCGAACAATTCCTTCCTACAAATCATGGCTTTGATTATTACTACGGCATTCCTTACTCCAACGACATGGATATAACTGAGGAAAATCCCCAGAGAGGAAATTATATTAATGGATATTTTGAGTTCGCTGATGATGAGATTCCCATAGAGTACTATAACGTGCCCCTGATGCGAAACACCGAAATTATCGAGCGGCCAGCCGATCAAAACACCATTACCCGCCGGTACACGGAGGAGGCTATCTCATTTATAGAACAGCATAGTGATGAGCCTTTTTTTGTGTTGTTGGCACACAGCCTGCCTCATATTCCCCTTTTTGTTTCTGAGGAGTTCATTGGCCATAGCGATGCAGGCTTGTATGGCGATGTTATTGAAGAGATCGATTACGGAGTGGGACAAATTGTTGACAAACTGAATGAGCTTGAGATAGCAGAACGAACATTGGTTGTATTTACTTCTGACAACGGCCCCTGGCTTGTATTTAAAACACATGGAGGCAGCTCCGGCCTGCTTCGCGGAGGAAAAGGCATGACCTGGGAGGGCGGCTTTCGTGTCCCCGCTATTTTTTGGTGGCCGGGAACCATCAGCCAGGAAATTGTGACCGATACCGGCAGTACGATGGATTTATTTACGACAGTGAGTCACCTGGCCGGAGTTCCCATACCGGATGACCGGATTATAGATGGGGTCAATTTAACACCTGTATTGATGGGCGAGGGTGATTCACCCCGGAATGAGATGCTCTTTTATCGAGGGGCTACATTGTATGCTGCCCGGAAAGGCAATTTCAAAGCACACTTTATTATTGAAGGAGCTTACGGTCAGTTTGAAGAGAAACAAGTACTGGAAACTCCGCTCTTGTTCGATTTACGTGAAGATCCGGGAGAAAAGTACGACATAGCAGACGAACACCCGGAGATCATTTCTGAAATCATGGAGATGGTAAAAAGACATCAACAAAACCTGATTAAGGGGAAAGATCAATTGGCTGATCGGGAATCTGATTGAGTATCATTCAAACAGTTAAAGAAAATATCGTTATGATTAAAAAAAATACCACTTCTTTAAATTTTATCTCAATGATGTCTGGCTGGTTTAAGTCAAAAAGCTTTCAGTTCATTTTAAAATGGGTTGTTCGATTAATGATAGCTTTCCCCATTCTCTTGCTGCCGTTTATGACCGTATCTGATGATGGAACCTCACCTGATGAAGAAGTCATATGGTGGGTAGCAGGTGACACTCATGTTGGCCATAATTCTGAACCTGCTTTGGGGCAGCATCTTGCTACGGCTGTAGCTGACGTAAATAATCTCGATATTGCTGACTATGCGATTATATTGGGAGATTTAGTTGAAGATAGTTATGAGTTTTCTACTCCATTTATCCGGGAAATGAATAAACTGAATATCGGTTGGACGTATGTGCTTGGGAATCATGATTTCGATTCAGTCACACATGAACCGGTGTTGCCGGTTCATTTTTCGGCCCGAACAGTTAGTGGTATCCGTTTTATTTTCCTTTCTGATGAATTGACCGGGTATCATGATAGAGATTTAATAATGAGGGAAGATCAAAGTAAATGGTTTTGGGAAGAACTGGAGGCTAACAGGGATAAGCCTGTTTTTATCTTTACCCATCAACCACATCCGGAATTTGGAGAGTGGCCTGCATTAAAAGAAAAACTTGGGGATTATAATATTGCGGCCTGGGTTAGTGCTCATAAACACAGCTGGAATATGGAAAAGTATACAGACTACGGTTTTACTCAGGTCAATATTCATTCAGTTGGTGGTGTAAGGGATGATTATTTGAGTACATTTCTTAAATTGGAACGGACAGGGGATATGGTTACAGCTACCGTCACTTACAGAAATCACGAAACTCAGGAATGGATTGAAGTTGATAGTGAAAAAGAATTCACTTTTTCGGTTGAGTTATGAACTTTGTAATTGAGGCCTTAGCTATACCTTCTTATTAGCCATTTATAAATCAATTAACTAATCCGGATATCTCACCAAGAAATTTTTTTCTTAGCAAGGCGAATATAAAATGGCAGCGGAAACGTACCTGAGTACGTTGAGCACGTCATTTTAGTTTCAACGCAGCTGAGGGACAAATTTCGCCGCAAATACACTCTGCAATTTTTATAACATAAAAGACGGATTTCAAACAAATATATATCAATAACATACGTG
>SLGL01000456.1 GCA_007123785.1 Balneolaceae bacterium | reverse complement strand
TGACTGGCAGACATACCATCATTTTCAGCTATGTTGGTTACGAACCGGTGATGAAAACGTATGAAATCGGCCCGAATGAAGAGATTCGCGAACAGATTACCCTTGAGCCAAAGCCGCAGTCATTTTCACCTATTGTCGTGGAATCGCACAGGCAGAGAGTTCCGGGACAGCAATCTCTTTCCAACCCCGACCATCCGCTTCGTCAGGCCGGTGGTGTGACGAATGATGCCATACGCAGCCTAAATTTTATACCCGGTATCCAGTACGGTTTGCCAATCACCGACCTTCACCTGCAGGGTGGACAACAGGGTGAACATCGTATTTTACTTGATGGCGCCCCGATTTATAATCCCTATAGTTTCGGGCACCTGTTCAGTGCATTCAGCCCGTATGCCCTTGGCTCTATTGAACTGCACAAAGCCGGTTATGGTGTTCAACAGGGGAGCCAGATTGCCGGATTAATCGATTTTTCCCACGATCTGAAAAACTCCGAAACCAAAGGAGCTACACTGCAGAGTGATCCGGTCAGCCTGAATATCCGCGGAGATATCGGGTTTGAATTTGGCGATGCGGGACTCAATTTAATGACTGCCTTTCGCACCAACTTTTGGGATCTCTACCGCGACCCAAACCTCGAAAAAACACTTCAAAACTGGGATATACTTGACCCCCTTATCACCAATTTTATGGTTGATCTGGATACGGACGCCTCAAATTTTTCCCCTTACTTTCACGATTCGGATGTCCGGTTTTATGACTATCATTTTGCTGCTTCATACAAGCTTGATGATTTCAACATCATGAAAAGCTCCCTTTATATTGCCGAAAACAGAGTGGAGACCTACCTGCTTAACCAAAACCAGTCTCCTCAGCCCGATCCACCCTATATTTTTGCCACCGACCACAATGTATGGAAAAACTTAATGGCCCGGTTCTCATGGAATAAAGTGGTTACGCCCCGTCTGGATATTACTACACAGGCCAGTTACAGTTCCAGCCGTTTTCAAAACCAAAATCAAACCGGTATTACTTATCATCCCATCACCCGGTTTACTTCAGGAACCACCCCACTATTTGTGAGTTCCGAAAGTTATTCCGGGCGTACTTTTTTACCTCTACCAACACAAATTGACGGAAACAGCATTGATCATACCATTCTTCAATCGGACGCAACTTACAGCATTACACCTGCTTTTTCTCTTGAAGGCGGGATCCGAACTGAACGAATTCACACCAGTGTGGAGCTGGCCGAACTGACCGATTATTATATTTTGAATGATCAATCTTCTACACTATTCAGCTCATTCATCAACAGCAGCCACACATTCGGATATTTCTGGAATATAGACTGGGGAAGCCGATTTACCTATAACTCACAAATGAACACGGTTTTCCCCGAACCAAGGGTTTCCGTCCAGTACGACCGGCCGGATTCCGGCATCGGTTTCTGGAGTGCAAGAATTTCGGGCGGTCTTTACAGGCAGTTCATTAATGAATTCCGTATTACCAACACAAGCCCCACCGCTGTTGTGCCTTCGTTTACCGTCTGGTCTCATGCAGGAGACCTGGATATTCCCAAAGCCTGGCATTTGAACAGTTCATTCCTTTTGGAGCCGGATTCAAAAACCTCGCTGAAGCTGGAAGCCTACTACAAATGGCAGCCCGTTACCAATATCACATCGTATGTAAGCTTGCATGAGCCTCAGGTTCAAACCACTTCTGAACTGCGTGATGACAAGGTCAGTGCCTTTGGTGAAACTACTGAAATGACTGCTGTGGGCGGAAGTCTACGTTTGAACCGATCACTGTCGGATTACCCTGTCGAGCTACTTGCTGGTTACGATTACAGCCGCGTTCTTGTTGAAATAGACTCTCAGTTTGGACGAACTGTTCCCGCACCCTGGAATGAACCTCACCGAATGCATTTTCGGGCGATGTGGCACGTCCTGCCTGAACTTACACTTATATCAAAATGGCAGGGAATTTGGGGCCGAACATGGGCTTTCCGCGATTCATACTACAATTACCTGCCGTACCGCGACTCCGGAATTCCGCTGCCACAATCTTTCGACCGCCCGGAAGAAGACAAACTGCCATCTTTTTATCAGGTGGACCTCTCTGTCATTTATCGCCCGAATCTCGGTCCGGCTGACATGGATATCCGCCTGGAGCTGATCAACCTGCTGAATCGGGCCAATACACTCGATCAGTATCTCCTGCCTGTTTTCAGCGACGGCGAACAAACCGGCTACAGCGTGGAAAGCCGCACGTTTCCGGGATTTTATCCGTCAATGAGTTTGAGTATTACGTTTTAAGCTTCTGCAGGTCATCCGGAGTTTGTTTACAGTTCTACCATTTCTTTCATTAAATTGACAGCTTTTATTCCACCGGCACGGATAGATGGATCCGATCCTGCCTGTATCAACAGCAAGTACTATGAACGAATCCGGGTACGATCAAACTTCAAATAACAATCTCTTTACCAAACTTACAGGGAGTATCGCTATCCTGTTTTTACTGTTACTTGCCTTTCTAAGCATCCGCGATCAGACAGTGCCTCCTGATGTTCTGCCTGCATCCGCTCCCGATACGGAATTTTCCGCTGAACGGGCAAGGGATTATCTGAGAGAAATAACCCGAGAAGTTCATCCCGTCGGATCTGAAGCTCACCAGAGAGTCCGGGAATACCTGACAGAAGAACTGGAAAGTATGGGGCTTGAGCCTGAGGTTCATACAACAACAGGATTCAACTATTTTTATGGTCAGAGGGTGTCTGACGTTTACAACATTCTTGTAAAAATTCCGGGGGTCAACCCAACGGGTGGAATCGGACTGATGTCTCACTACGATTCTGTTCCCCATTCCTATGGCGCCTCCGATGCGGGAAACGGAGTCGCCGCCATCCTGGAAACCACCCGGGCAGTGCTTGCCGGTGAACCCCTGCAGAATGATCTCTATTTGCTGATCATGGATTCAGAAGAAACCGGACTGATAGGGTCTCAGGCCTTTATTGACGAGCACCCTTGGTTTGAGGAGCTCGATCTTGTGATCAATTTCGAGGGGCGCGGCGATTCCGGCCCTGCACTTATGTTTCGGACAGTGGGAGGAGAAAACGGAGAACTGATCCGTACACTTGCCCGAAATGTACCGGAAGCCGTTGCTGCATCCTACTCCAATGAAATCCTCAAAATCCTTCCGAATGACACCGATCTGAGCAATTTTGATAGTGCGGGTACGCTTGGAATGGATATCGCAAATATTGCGGGTGTCCTGCACTACCACACTTCCGAAGACAACTTTACTAATGCCGATCCCCGCACTCTTCAGCATCACGGTAACTACATGCTTTCACTCACAAAAGCATTCGGAAACAGGGATCTTTCAACCGTTGAATCTACAAATCGAATTTATTTTAACCTGCTGTTCATCGGGCTGGTTCACTATCCTGAGTACCTGGCCGTTCCCTTCGCCCTTTTAGCACTTCTCTTTGTCGCAGGCGTGATCGCCGCCGGTTTCAAAAAGAAAAAACTGACCTGGAAAGGAGTCTCTATCGGCTTTCTGATATACCCTCTGCTGCTTTTGCTGCTTTCAGTAGCTGCCCATTTCTTTTGGACATTTCTGAGCGGTTCCGTCAAAAATATAGCCTGGTTTCAGTTCTTTGGCCCGCACAACAGCGCATACTACTTGGCCGGTATATTTTCTATGGTTATGGCAGGATTTCTGGCAGTTCATCTGATTCTTAAACGATGGTTTTCTGCATCCGACCTCGCATGCGGGCCACTTATTCTCTGGCTGACAGCAGGCGTAGCCCTCTCCTTTTTTATGCCGGGAATCGCCTATCTGTTTATTTGGCCAGCCATATTTATCGGTGCGGCACTGCTTTTCTGTATATTCGAAAAGCCAGATAACTACCGGGCAAAACTCACGGTACTTCTGCTTGCCGGAGGTGCTGTTATACTGTTGCTCGCTCCGGTAGTCTGGCACCTTAAGATCACTTTGACGATCATGTCAACAGGCCCGCTTACAGGCTTATTTTTAATGACCATCGGCTTCCTGGTGCTTCAGCTTGACATTTCTGCTGAACCGTTTCGATGGAAAATGCTCCTCGCTTTTCTGGCTGCTGCACTGATTTTCATTACCGGCGGTATTGCTACAAGCGGGCTTTCCGAAGAGCACAAAAAACCAAACGGTATAAACTACTTTGCTAACCTTGATGAAGAGAAAGCACTTTGGTACTCTCCGGAGCCGGCACCCGATGATTGGACATCCTTTTTCCTGGGTGATGAACCCACCGAAAAAAGAATATCTGAATTTGAACATGACGAAATCGGAACACTGTTGTTCAGTGCACCGGAAAACCTTACTCTCATGTACAATGAAGCCCCTGTGCAGGATACCGGAATAGCTCGTCTTGATGTACTCTCAGACAGCCTCACTGAAAACGGCCGGAAATTCCATATCCTGATAACACCTGAACCTGAAACCTATTTCACCGAACTTTTACTGCCAAGTGAAAAACCTGTTGAAAATATTTATATTAATGGAATCAAAATAAATTCACCGGATAAAAACTTTTCCGACGAGAGGCTCATCTATTTTGGTTCGCCAGAAACTGGGTTTGAAGTGGAATTCACCTATTCCGATCCCGATGAATCCAGTGTCACACTTATCTCCGCGATTCCCGGTCTGCCTAACATACCGGAACTTGATATTCCCGATCGCGACGAAACAATGATGAAATTTTTCCTGCTTGATTTCACACAACTCATGAAAACCTTTGAGCTGAGCCGGACAGAATAAATGCTCCAAGGTTTTAAGTTTCGATAGGTACCGGTCTTTTTCATTGTGTATCACAGACAGAACTGAAAAACAAAATCTTCTCTGTGAAACTGAACCTTATGACATACATCGCAGCCGTGATCGGGTTTGGAATTCTTTCCGGATGCAATTCCGCAGCAGACAGCGGCTCCAGTATGTTTGAATTACCTGTTGACAAAATTACAGGAGTAAACGTAAAACCGCTGGACCGCGAAGGAAACAACCATTTTCACACAGACACCCTTAAAAATCAGGTTGTTTTTTCAGTATATACCGAATCCGAAACTGTGAAATTTGTTCAGGTCCCTGCCAGCCCGGTTGTCGGTGACATGAGCCCGGGAAAGGTCAAAAATCCGAAACATGCCGCATATGCATCACTTTCCATGAACCGAACCATATTCTACCGGAATGAAGAGATCGAATCCGGCACAAACCTGATTCACCATTCATCCGCATATCCGGTTGAAGACTTGAGCTTCAGCACCTCTTTGTTTCCGTTTACTGTTGAGCAGATACATTTCAACACCGGTTCCTTTCACTTCGAGGCCGGTGATTATCAAATCCTGTTTCAGTGGGGAAATAATGAAGGTGAATATTTTCGCGATACGGTTTACGTTCACATCAATCTTCAATCACTCTGACTCTCAATGCCATGTTCAGACATTCTTCCCTTTTGCTGGTTTGCCCTCTGATTGTAGTTCTTGGAATATTTTATCTGACGACTGATGATGGTTCGTCATCCACAGAAACCATCAACGCTGTGATCGGGGATGAAAGTTACATTCATATCTTCGGAGAAAAACCAGGACCTGACATTCCCGACCGGGTTCGAATACAAACACATCTTGATTATGTCTCTGATGTTTTGCGAAACCGTCCCGTTGACCACCTCACCGAAAAACAGAAACAAAACCGGAAAAAGTATCTGAATCTGCTGGATGATTACATCAGCGCCGGAGAATTTCCACATAACGATGGCCACCCGGACAAACGGCGCCCCACCTTCATCAGTGAAGGCGGCCATATCTGTGCAGTCGGGTATCTGGTGAAGCAGACCGCAGGCACGGGGATAGCCGAAACAATCAACATGGATTTCAAATTTGCGTTTATTCCCGGGATTAATCACCCCCGGTTTCTGGAATGGGCGGATCAGTCCGGTTTTTCCATCGACGAACTGGCGATGATTCAGCCGATGTACGGTACGATCGTCACTGAAGAAGAGAAAATAAATAAGCGCAATCCGGGCGGCTCATTTGGTTTCGGTTCCGCAATTTTGGGAAGTGTAAATGCTCTTTATCTGAGCAGCCCGTCGGCTGAACCCTTGATATTCAGCAGCCCGGCCCGCAATCACTGGTTCGGACTCGCAGCAGGTTCGGCATCCATTCTGCTTGGCTCACGGAATCTCAGTAATACAAAAGAGTATACAACTCCGGATGTGTTCGTTTGCAGGGGTACATGCACCATAACCGAAGTTACCGAAACCAATCACGCCCGTACAGTCATTGCTGCCGCGAACATCGGCGTAGGCCTGGTAAGTGTAGCCCGGGCCGGATATCGCCTGATCAGCGGCACAGATGAAAGAGCACAGACTCCGTCGGGATTGAGTGTAACACAAATTGTGGCTGAACCGCTTGAAAATGCCGAAGTCGTTCCGGCTCTAACCTACACCGTGCGATTCTGAAATACCCTGGTTATTCATCAACCTGCAATCTGTATACATGAAACTTTTTTTCACATTTTTATCAAATACTGTAATACTGGCCGGCCATCGGTTTTGAGAATCAACATAATGTCGTGGATCACTTTGCCATCTTCTCCGGTGATACCCTGCAGCTTATACCCGATTGCTTCGACTGTTTCAACAATACGTATGTGAGAAAGTAACTTTCTGAGTTTACTCATTCTAAAAACTAATCCCAGCCCTTCTCCCCTATAAGCGGCACGAACTTAAAATTTTGCAGATGTTCTTCTTCGTAGCTGTCTTCCGACACACGCGTAATCCGCACCATTACCTGGCTTTTCTGGCTTCCCACAGGCACAACCAGGCGCCCTCCTACATTTAGTTGATGAATCAAATCGTCCGGGACAACCGGCGCTCCTGCCGTTACCACAATGCCGTCGTAAGGGGCATATGCACCCCAACCCAGTGTCCCGTCGCCCAGTTTTAAGTTTGCACGGTAACCCAGTTCATGCAGCATTTTTTTGGCTTTGTGATACAGTTCTTCATGTCTCTCCACGCTGTAAACCTTCGCTCCCATATGGCACAAAACCGCGGCCTGGTACCCCGATCCGGTACCTATCTCCAGAATCTTGTCTCCCTTTTCAACCTGTAGAAGCTCAGTCTGTGCCGCAACAGTATAGGGCTGTGAAATGGTCTGTCCACAGCCAATCGGCAGTGCTGTATCTTCATAAGCCCGGTTTTCGAGGGCGGTATCTATAAAAGTGTGGCGCGGGATGGCCTGAATTGCCATCAAAATGCGCTGATCCCGGATTCCCTTCTCCCGGAGAATATTGGCAAGTTCATTCCGGCGCTGAATATGTTTGCGATTGGCTCTGCTACCCTTCGTCAATGGAAGTTTTTCTGATGTGAAATTTTTCTTTCCCATAAAATAAGGCATTCCCCAATCTCATTGAAATTTCAATTCACCTATCGTTTTAATCCTTTAACAGTATTTAGAATGTGTACACAACCATAAATAAAATGGCAATTGGAATTAAACATAATGCTTGTATTTTCTGATGATTGATTTTTTAGACATGAAGAAAGTTTCCCTGCGTCTTTGATCTAATCTTACCGAAATTTTATGAAAAAATATTTCACAACTGCCCTATTTCTCACTCTCTTATTTTTTCTTGTTAGCTGGCTTGATCTGTTTGCATTTACCCAAGAAAGCTCAGAAGATTCCGGGTATTACGGAACCTGGATCAGCCTAATCCCACCGCTTGTTGCCATTGGCCTTGCCCTCATCACTCGTGAAGTAATTCTTTCTCTTTTTGCAGGAATCTGGGTTGGTGCCTTGTTTCTGGTCAGCTTCAATCCTGTTGCAGGAACAGCGCAATCCCTTGAAATCATAGTGGATGCACTCGTGGACGCCGATCATATTGCAATCATAGTATTCAGCCTTTTTCTTGGCGGTATGGTTGGCGTGATATCACGCAGCGGTGGTAATCAGGGTATTGTTCAGGCTCTCGAAGAATATGCAACCACACGCAAACGCGGACAGCTCTTCTCCTGGCTATCGGCACTGTTCCTCTTTTTTGATGACTATGCCAACACTCTTATTCGCGGTAACGCCCTCCGCCCGATGACGGATCGCCTGAAAATCTCCAGGGAAAAACTGGCCTATATTGTGGATTCTACAGCAGCTCCGCTTGCCGTAACGGCGGTTATCACCACATGGATTGGCTTTGAAATTACACAGATCCAAAACTCACTGGCCTCACTGGCCGACGCCACCACTGATGCCGCACTCAGTGCCCAGTTACAGGCCGGGGCGGATAATGCGTTTACAATTTTTCTTCACTCCATCCCTTACCTTTTTTACCCCATTCTTGCACTCGCTTTTGTTCTGATGACGATCATTATGCGTAAAGAATTCGGCCCTATGCTGGATGCTGAACGAAGAGCCTATTCGGGAGAGGGTGTCATCCGCCCCGGCTCCATGCCCGCGGCAGATACCAGCCTCGAATCTCTCCAACCGGTAAAAGACAAACCCCGTCGCTGGTACAACTCAGCTTTACCTGTGTTATCGGTGATTATTGTCGCGGTCTGGAGTCTATTCAGCACAGGAATAGAGGGGCTTGAACCGGGTGAACGCGCTATCAGGAACATTATCGGAAATGCCGATCCCTTCGCTGCGCTGCTATGGGCCTCGTTTACGGGTTGTGCTGTGGCAATCGCACTGGCTGTTTTTCAAAGGATTTTAACCATACAGCAGGCACTCGAATCGTGGGTTGGCGGCATGCAGTCGATGCTGATGGCGATTATAATTCTGATCCTGGCCTGGGGGCTTGGTGGTATCACCGGAGAAGTTGGCACGGGCACCTACCTTGCTTCCCTGCTTGAAGACACTCTGCCGCTGGCCCTGCTCCCGGGACTTGTCTTTTTTATCGCAGCCGTCACGGCTTTCTCCACCGGAACTTCCTGGGGTACAATGGCTATTTTATTTCCGGTAGTGGTTCCTCTCGCCGTGGCGATGGGAGCCGGTGTTGGCTTCGCAGGCGGCGACCATTATGGTATTCTACTTGGTTCAGTAAGCTCGGTAATGGCCGGTGCTGTTTTCGGAGATCACTGTTCGCCCATTTCCGATACTACGGTTCTCAGTTCGATGTCATCAGCCTGCGACCTCATAGACCATGTTCGAACACAGTTGCCCTATGCACTGGTCGTGGCAGTTGTGGCCCTCATTGTAGGTGAGATTCCTGCTGCATTTGAATGGATTCATCCACTCTGGGGAATGCTCACAGGCCTGATTATTCTCTATTTTATTCTGAAATATTACGGGGAAGATCCGGAAAAATAGGTTGGAGAAAAAAATTGAGGAAAACAGATAAAAAAATAGTCAGACGGTTGCACTTTGTAGTGATTTCGATAAAGTATATCCGCAGCAGTCAAACGACGAAATAAGTTTAGAAAAGACTTCAGGAAATTCGACAAACTACCTCTTCACGAAGATCTTCAAACCATTTGAAGTAGTTCTCCGCTCCGGTAATACCCTGTTCAACAAGTTCCAGCTTTCGTTCATCAGTCAATTCAAAATCGGTAGTTTTAACATCCAGTGTATTAATATAGAGTGTTCTCTGCCAGTCATCACTGTGCAGATGTATGTTTTCCTGTACTTGCATCAGGGCTCCAAGCAGTGCCCTTGCATATTCCGGAAAACGTTTGATCTCATTGCCCTGCAAAGGTTCATCATACCTGAACAGCCCGATTTCTTCTTCTGAATCAAGCCGGAGACCGAGAGTTTGTTTATTATAAACGTATGGGCTCCTGCCGGGGCGTTCCAGCAAAAAACGGGCATTTTCTTTGTTGTAATATTCAGTGTAGCGAGCCGCTTCTTTCTCTTTTTCCATGTCAATATAACGCTCGCGATCGAACAGTTTTACTGGAAAGTTCAGCATCACCCCCCCATCCACATAAACATCTTTCCGTGAGCCCACACGCATTGCACGAAAAAAGAGCGGAAGAGACATACTTATTCTCACCGCTTCAGCCAGCTGCATTCCCGCATGCCTTTCGTGGGAAAATGTTTCGGAGAATCCTGTGGAAAGATTAGTTCCTATTACATATAGTTCTGGCCGGTCGGCATCTTTCAAATCCTGAAATGTGGCTTTTTTGCTTCCCAGCTGTTTTTCTATCAACTCACCGATCCAGCCGGTAAAAAAGTCGCCCTTGTGCCAGCCGAACTCGGTCCACAAACGCCGGAAATCGCGCACGAATCCAAACGAGTTATCCATAAATTTTTTGAAATCGGTTGAATTCAGAATTTCCTGCTGTTCATGGATATCATATCCGAGAGAATAAATCAATGCATTAATCGCTCCTGCACTGGTACCACCCACTCTTTTGATATGGTCGCCCAGGTATCCGCGCTGATTCATCACTTGCATTGCCCCGATATAGGCAATTCCCTTTACACCGCCCCCTTCAAATACCAGGTTTCGAAATTGTGATGCCATGCTGATCTCCTAAGTTTCGTATTTTGATTTTTTCACTCTTTCGGTTATCTCGACAAGAGACTGCTCCCGTTGATTTTATCAATAAAAAGCATAGAATCCAAGAAGGAGGTTGTATTATCCTGGCACGAACATTTGGGTTAAAAACACAACCCATTGATGTGTTATGACGAATATAAATCCGGCAAAACGTTCCTTTTCAGCTTTTCTCGTTTAGAACCTTATGAACCGGGACAGTACCCGACAGGCCTTTGCCACTCCCTGCAACCGGATCTTACCAGGAGAGGTTACGACTTAAAAATCTACAGTTGCGAACACGCAAGCAGAAGATACCGACCGGATTTCACCGGGCAGGTCAGCCCCTGACATTACCAATGTGATACACATATTTTAATGAAATTAATTGTAGCACAACGATTTAAGTTGTTAATGAAATTTGTTGTTCATCCCGAGGCTTCAAGGATTTTTCAGGTACAATTTAGTTAAGTTATTCAAACTTATTTGTTGTTCAGAAGGTCACAGAAGCCTGTTTCCTTGTGATCTTACAGCAATAAAATGTGGCCGTTTTTTGTTGGTGCGATTCTTTCGCTGGTTCCTACCCATTGTTTTCATCATCGGGTTCCAGAAGTTTTTTACATAAAACCGCCAGATTTCATGTGAGTCATCTGTGGTAGCGATTTATGAAAAATCCGCTTGCGGATGAGCGATTTTGTAACCCCGGATTTCAATCCGGGGTCAAGATGGGTCTGGGCCGCGGCAAGTGCCGTACGGCACGGGCGATCTGCTCGCAGGATCAGACGGGTTCGATGACCTGTACAATCCGCACAAAATCTGCCCCCCACAAACCCATCCCGTGAGATGGATCGTACCTGGGGCACTGAAAGGGAAGTGGTCCCGCTTTAACCCCGGATTGAAATCCGGGGTTACAAAATCGGTTATGCCTGACGGCATATTCTTCGTCAATGACAAAGATAAATTTGAATATGGTTTCCACTTAATAGTAATCTACACTAAAATAAACGACCTCTAAAAATCCTTGAGGCTTCGGGACGAACCAAAAGATCAAGGCCGGATAAACCATA
>SLGL01000133.1 GCA_007123785.1 Balneolaceae bacterium | reverse complement strand
GCTTATTGAACTTTTGAACTGGTTTATATTAACATCTTAGTTTTGGCTGATACGGTCTAAGATGGTTTGAGCTTCTTCTGTTGTTATTTCCTTTGTGGAAATAAAAGCCATCATTTTAGTCTGTATTTCCTTTGGTGAAAATGGTTCATTTTGCTGAATATATCCATTGCTGATTAAATACTCTTCGAGTTCTTCTCTTTTGTTGTTTCTAAATCCTGATACTTCGCTGTTCTGTAAGGCAGTCAGCAGTTTTTCAGGGTTAAATCCTACTTCTTCCAATTTATTAGAAACTTCATCGATAAAACTATCAGTTATAGCACCGGATTTCTCCAATACCTGACGGTCTATGAGTTTGTTTTGACCGTGTCTTAAAACTTCGAGATATCGTTCTATAATTTCTGCCCTTTGTTCAATTCTCGTAATCTCATTTCCATTCAGACCATCAATAATCCCCTCTTCCTTAAAATAGCTTTTCAGCATACCCCAATTTTCAACCCCCACCTTCATTAAACTGTGTAGAAGGTTTTTATCATCCAATAAATACCATACGTGCAACTGTTCGACCGGGGAAAATACATTACGAAGCGGTGGAACTTTCAGAGCTTTTCCATATTCATCATAACTCATAGATTTGGGCGGAGGAACCTCTTTATGCAGTTGAATTCCATCAAACGGTTCTCGATGTAAGTGTAATTTATCTATATTTTTATCAATGGGATAAATCTTGTAATCAATATTAGGGTCTTCCTTCAACTTTTCTACCCATTTCCCAGCTTCATCTTCCTGAGCAGTGAAGTAGAAAATCTGCCGGCCTTCTTTGCTGATTTCTATAAGTGCATCAATAATGGCACTTGCACGCTCACTATCGCTGTTGGCCAGCAGTTCATCGGCCAAAATCGGTAATTTGATTTCACTTTCAGCCTTCTCTATAAAAGCCAGCCGAACCGACATAATAAGCTGAATGCGCGTACCACTCGATAATTCATCCAGGGATCGTCCAGCCCCGTCGCGCAGATCTTTAGCCCTGAATTCGGCAACATCATGTTCGGAATCCACGACAAGTTCATACCGGTTTTTGGTAATTTTTTTAAACAACTTTTTGGCCTGTTCAAAAACTTCCGGCATGTTTTTTTCACCCAGATCTGCTTTTAGGTGCTTCACCAACAGATCGCCAATTATTGAGCCGGTGTTCTCTTGATACAGCTCTTCCAATTTCAAAAGGGCTTCCTCTTCTTTCTGTAAAGCCTGTTCCAGATCGTGCTTTTGTTTGGTATCCTTTATCCTGGTTTCGATAGCAGTTATTTGTTCATTTATTTCTTCTAATTTTCCTGCCTCCTTTTCATGCCAATCAATTCTTGTTGCTATATCTTCGATTGTTAAATCTGGAATTTCATCCTTTTCCGCTACATACAGATCATGTTTCTCCAGGTTATTTCTCGCATCATCCAGCAGGCTCTCAGCAGTATTCTCTTTTTGTTTTAAAGACGTATAATCTTCAAGTTTATCTGCCAGCTCTTTTACCTGAAATGAATCTTTCGGAGTTACATCTAATCGATCACTGATTTTTTGGAGTTTCTCTATTGCTTTTTCTTTGTCTTCTTTGGCTCTCTTTAGTTCAGATTCTGCTTTTTCAATATTTCTACTCAATTCATTGAACTGTTCCCGCAGTGCTTGCAATTCTTTGTGGCTTGCTTTCGCTTCGGCCTGATTTGCAACGCCATCCAATCCATACTTTGTAAAAATGGGATTTATTTTATCCACACACTCCTGATACTTCCCTTCCGTCTTGCTAATGATACTCTCCTGAGCCTGAATACGAGTTCTTGCATCTTCCCAATCCAATACATTTTTCAGATGCCAATACACATTTGAGTACCCTTTTAGGTTTTCGGAATCAAAATCTGGAATTGCGTTAATGCTTTTTTTTAGCTTTTCAATGTCTTCTTCAAAAGTGTCCAGATCATCGTTCACTTCATTCAACTCATCCTCTTTATCCAAGATCTGTTTCTCAAGTTCTTCTTGATTTTTCGCCTCTTTCAGCTCCCCAATAAGCTCTTTTATCCGATTTGAAACTTCCTCCGCTTTCCAATCAACCGGTCCATTAAGACCTGTCTTTTCAAAATTTGCAACTTCAAGTGTAACGGCCGATTCATTCCTGGTATTCTGTTCTTTATAGATCCATAAGAGAATCATCACTACTACCAAAATTCCGAGATACCCTGCTGCCCCAAACATTTGAACAGCCGCAGCTGTAATTAAAGCTGAAATCAACAAAAGGCTAAACTGTAAGGTTGAGACGGGCTTTACAGGACTGCCGTACCTACTTAACCAATTTGATAATACACTTACTCCTACAACTACTGTTTCACTATCCGGAGCCTCTTCCTGCTGTCCCTTTAACTTTTCGACCTGCTTTTCCAATTCTCTTTTTGTACCGATCAGGTCAAACCCTTTTTGCCAAAATTGTTCTGTTTTGGAAATCGCTTCGGCATCCAGGCCTTCAAAATCAGAATGATCGCCCTCCAAACCCAGTCTTGTTGCGGCATCCTCTAAATCAGACTTTGCTTTCGCAATTTCAGTTTCTGCATCCCGGATAACCTTTTCAAGTTCGGATAGCTCTTCCAGGTAATTTTCTGATTTGTTCAAATCAAGTGACTCGATACCGGTTTCGGGCAGATTCAGGTCGGATTTTTTCTCTTTTAAATCCTTAATATCTACTGCAAAATCCGCAATGGCTTTTTCCTGATCGTGAATCTCCTTCAAGTAACCATCAAACTTTGTGTAATCATCATCTTTAACCTGTTTCATCTTTTCAGGGAACGCAGATAGCTGCTCTCTTATACTCTGTAGTGATTCCTGTTTTTCCTTGAAGGTTTGCACCAGTTTATAGAAAACCATCTGCTCTTCTGCCTTTTTGGCCTTCTTTTTTTCTTCTTCAAGTTCTTCTAATCTATTCTGCTCTCCCTGAAGTTTTTTCTGACTTTCTGTGATTTTATTTACTTCTTCTTTGGCTTCTTTATATGCCCTGAACTGAATGGTGTTTGTCTTTTTCTTTGAATCACTGTATTCCAGATTATTCTT
>SLGL01000160.1 GCA_007123785.1 Balneolaceae bacterium | reverse complement strand
GTTGGTCTGAAGTAAACAGTTCGACCCCGTCTTGTGATTGGATAGCTGCAATTTTTACTCTTCCGTGTTGCTCTGTCCTGGCTGTCCGGAAAGATTCTCTCGAACTAATTTCCAGATCCGCTCCACCATCAAATAATAAAACAGATAGTGTTTGCTGATTCGGACCAACCTGAAAATCACGAATAAATGCACCAGTTTGATTATTTTCTGCAAACCAGGGTGATTCAAGCAGCTCTGTTCCGTAAATATTGTATGACAGAACAACGCGATTGTCGTGAATATACACACCATGATACCGTCCATAAACCTCAGGTATCGGGCCAAACGGCTGTTCACGGGTATCGGCAAACTCATCCCGGAGACTCCAGCCGGTTATGCTTCTGTTTAAAAACCTCACCTCCCCTGCGGGCCTGGGAGGCTGACTCGTCCTGATACCCCAGTCCCCATCGCTCCGGAACTCCAGAAACTCACCTGTCCAGGCAGCCCCCATTCTGAGCAAATCGTGATCAAAATGGATCGTTGCCTGCCGCCCATCACCCACACGGATAGATAATCCTTTAGGCTGTTCACCGGCTCCGGGTATTTCAATCACTCCCGAAAAAAATGGCCCTTTGTCCATTTGTTGATACATCTCTGCATAGGGTGTTCCGGGTCCGCCTGCTACAGTATCATCTAACAGACCAAAGTTCCCGCGATTTTCAACAAGGTAATGCCATATCGCTTCAAACTGTTTTTCGGCAATGCCATCGAATCGCTCTCTTTGCCACGTCATGCCCTCTTCATTCACATATTCCGGCATGGCCGTTTGCGGGTCTACTCTGCGCGGAGATTGCAACATCCAGTTATAAAATTCAGGGCGCAATCTATCTGCCAGCAAACCCAAGTGAGGAGCAGGCATTCCACCTGCTTCTCCACCATGGTGGCAGGAATCGCACCCAAGAAAACCGATACCTATCGACAATGCCCGTCCATGGCGAACCAGTTCAGGGTCGGGCTCGATAGGTTCATAATCCGGGCTGAAACCATGCGTCGCCATTAATCCTTTCGCAAAAAGCGAAGGCTCTGCACGAACTGCTGGCATTCTGGCATCCAGCCAGGGCCGTGCCGGATGCTCCAGGGTTCCGGCCAAAACACTCTCAAGCCACTCCGGCTGCAACTGTTCACCAACCCATGTGAGTGACGGAATTTTGTCTCCAAAAGGATTCCTTTCTGCATCTTCAAGCAGATGCTCAACCTCAGAGGCAAACAACGCCAGTTTAGCCTGTCTGCCATCCATCGAGTGGCATGCCTGACAATTCATTGACTCAATCTGTCTGCCTGCAAATTCTATCGGACTACGGCGTTCTAATGATTTAAATCCCTGATCTGCAAATGCAATCAAGGCTTCAACTTCTTCGGTTGTAAGCTCCGGATGATAAAATCCGGAAGTATCATTTTCAGTCAAAAATGCTTGCTGCCAGTCCGATGTTAATAACGATTCCAAAGAGGAAGCTGAAAGCTCATTCTCTGCAGGACCGGCATGACAGCTAACACATCCCATCTGCTGTACAAGAGACCTGCCTCTGCCAACATCTCCCTCAATCTGTTCATCTGAATCCAAACTACTTTGATCAAATAAAAAAGAAACTATCGCATGTGCCTCCTCATCGCTGAGGTGAAAATCAGGCATTTTCGTCCACACGTTTCTACTTCCCGGTGCTTTCAGATAGTTTACGAGAGAAGACGGATACCATTTATCGGCAATATTTTTCAGGGCCAGGCGCTCATCGTTTTCAGGATTTTCACTCAATGCATGACACGCCACACAACCCAGCATTGCAAACAACTCTCCGCCTCTCTGAATAACAGCCGGAGCCTCATCTGCCTGAGAAGGTGATGGTTCGCCAATATCCGCAAGAAATACCGCGATATCTGCCGCCTGCTGATCGTCCAGGCTCCAATTATGCAAACGTGATGAATGAATAGCCGCATCAGGATTCGCTAACCAATTTTTCAGCCAGCCAGCCCGAAGATTGCTTCCTGCATATTCAAGAGTTTGAGCTTCTTTTTTTAGTTCGGGCATCACTGACCTGTCAAAATATGCCGGATCTTCCGGCTGATGACAACTTATACAGTAATGTTCAGCCATCAGGTAGCGGCCGTGACGGATGAGGGAAGCTTTTTGTAAGTCTCCATGAGATTCATCGTAACGTAACGCTGTTGGCGGAATGGTTTCCGGCCCGAACGAAGAGGTCGACCAGAGAAGTCTCATCTGTGCCGGTTCATCATCAGGACTGCTATACGCTGCCCTGATTAAATAACTGCCTTCAGAAAGGTGTACCGTCTCACTATCTCTTTCCTCTGACTGCAGTACAGCAGATCCATCAAGTTCCAGCTCCAACTGACCGGTTCCTTCAAAATGAAACCTGTATTCTGCTGTTTCTGTAATTTCAATCCATCCTTCCCAAACCGATTGAAACGGCCCCGGCTCAAGAAATGGAGTTGGCGAATCCTCAGAATCTACATATAAGGCCAGAAGCCGCGCTGTTCGAAAGTCTGTATTTCCTGAATGAGGCTGGATAAATTGAACAAGTACCCCCTGATTTGCCACTCCTTCATCAAATTTGCTTGTTTGATTTATCTGGCCAATATGATCCGGTCTGTCGTTTTTGTTCTTAACATACCATATGGCCAATGCTGTAAAAACAAAACAGAATATGATAACAAAAGGTAAATACTTTTTTTTATCCTTCATATTTTCATTGACTTAACCATCCCAACCTGCACCTCAAATGATCTTTATCATCACCATTATTCAAACTTTTCATTCCTATAACATTGCATTATAATTACTTTTGGTTCCTTTTCCAATCCGGAAAAAACTTTTTTAAAGTTTCATATTCAATATTTTTTTTGATTTATTATTATTCCGTTTCTTTATATGGAACCGCTTTTTTCCAAAAGCGGAAAACGGTTTGAGCATAGCAGGGTTGAGATGTTAACAGTTTTCTGATAAAACTAATACAACTTGGAATATGAACGATAAGAAACAGGCTGAAGAGCCAAAGAATCACCGGAAACGCATTATTGCAGGTCTGCTGGCAAGCCCGGTTTTGATGGTGGTATTTCTCGCAGCCTGGTTTTTATTCTTGCAAGATTACTTATCTTCTGGCAGTACCATCTCTTCTGTCAGTGAACCAATAAGTCCGGAGTTAAAACAGCAAGGCTTGCTCGTTCACTTTACACAGCCCGGTATTCAGTCGCCGGACACAAGAACATCCCGGCTTGCATCACTTTTTGTTGATGCGGATGAACCCCCCACTCCATTTCTTGAACCCGGCCCGTTTGAAGCCGAATGGGAGGGTATTCTCCACGTTACCGAAGAGGATGATTATCAATTTTATATCGAAGGCAACGGGCGGACTCAGTTCAGATTAGGAGGCAAAAATATACTTGAGGCTGAGGGTTCTGCGGAAAGCGAACCGGTGCGGCTGCCAGAAGGATACTATGAACTGCAATTATATTACCAAAGTCCTGAGGCAGGCCCGGCACAAATATGCCTGTTATGGTCCGGCTCACTGTTTATTCCCGAACCGTTACCGCCAGGGGCACTCAGCCACAACGGAACGGAAGAAGCCCTCACCCGTAGCAATCAATTAAGACGCGGGCGGGAGCTTGTAACCCGCTATTCATGCCTGAAATGCCACGAACCTGAAGACCCTGCTTTTTTTGCTGGAAACGGAATGCCAGAGCTTGAACGGGACGCGCCTGACCTGACCGAAGTGGCAAGCCGCCTGCGCACCGGCTGGATCCAGCAATGGATGAAAAGCCCTCATGCCCTACGTCCTTCAGCAACGATGCCCGGTATGGATTTCACCCCGCAGCAAGCCGCTGATATCACCGCCTGGCTGGCCACACTCGGCGAGGCCCCTGACGCAACAGGCACACCCTCACAGGAGAGTCCCGGACTCATCACCACAGGAGAACGCCTTTATACGTCGATGGGCTGCATTGCCTGCCACACGCTGGATGCGAATCAGGACGATCACAAACTATTGAGCCTGGCCGGAATTTCAGACAAATGGTATCCCTCTGCCCTTGCTGAATTTCTCATTAAACCGTCTCGTCATTACCGCTGGACTCAAATGCCCGATTTCCGGCTGGATGAAGATGAAGCGGCGGCAATCACGGCTTTTTTGATTTCAGCAACCGATTCGGAAAAAATTCCGGAAGCGATCTCCGGCGATATCGGCAGGGGAGAGAGTTTGGTTCAGATACACGGATGTGCAAGCTGCCATTCCATGCCTGCGGAGAATCTGCTGGAAGCACCTTCACTGGAAACAATCCTGGCTGATGACTGGCAGCTTGGCTGGCTGGGAAGAGAAGGAGGCAGCGGTGATCATCCGTCCTACCCGGCTCTCAGTCAAAATGATCGTGAAGCCCTTAAGGTGTTTGCCGCCACGGGTTTTGAATCTCTGAAACGATACAGTCCGATTGAGTTTGCAACCCGTCAGGTAGTGGAACTGGATTGCAGGGCATGCCATGTTATCGATGGCCGGGCTGATCGCTGGAGTCAGCTCACAGAAGAAGACACGCCTGCAGAAGATCCGGAAGATGCCACTCTCAGAGAACGTCCGCCGCTGACCTGGGCCGGTGAAAAGCTGCAGCCTGAATGGCTCGAAAGTCTGCTGGCCGGCACACTTGAATTTGAAACGCGCCCCTGGCTGGATGCGCGTATGCCTGCCATCGGGGCAAAACCGGATCTGCTGGCACGCGGCATGATTGAATCCCACGGATTTGACGGTATAAATTTTCGGCATATACGGCCCGATCCCGAAATGATTGCTATTGGGAGACGACTTTCAACAGATATTGGCGGTGGATTCGGATGTAATTTCTGTCATGGCGGACGAGAAGACCTGGATATGTACCTCTTCGGAGACAGGCTCCGCCCCGAATATTTTTACTGGAAAATGTGGACCCCCTCCCGTGTGGATTCTCTCTCGGCTATGCCGCAATTCGGAAGTCTGAGAGACGGGCGAACACGTCTTCGCGATACAGCTGAAGGAATTGCCGAGGTGCAGTTTGAAGCCATCTGGCATTTCTTTGTTGAAAACCGCTTAAGTGAGCGGGATCCTGATGCCGAAAGTGTTGTCACACGCTGGGATGAGTTGTACCGGAAGATGGATACCGGCCCGTTTTTTTCAAGAGCCATGGAAGTACCTGAAGGTAACCGGGAGCCAAAAGGGCTGGCCATCCGTGTGGGTGACGGGCAGCAGGCAACAGTCCATTTCGATCAGGACCTGCTTCGAATGAGCGCCGGGTGGACCGGTGAGTTCCTGAATTTCCGGTCCAACCATGACTGGGGAACAAGAAACAGCACACCTCCGGCTGCCGGCGGGGACGTAAAGTTTTTAAATCCGCCCGTTACAGGCTGGAGCACAGCAGGCAATCCGCTGAGCTTTACAGATATTCGTGAGGAACCTTACGGTCCCATTCCGGAAGAAAACGGCCGGTATGAAGGAATATATCTGCATGGCAGCCGGGTAGTAGTTTCCTATACGGTTAGTGGCACCCCGGTCCTTGAGTCGCCCTGGTATGTGGAAAATTCACGGACAGGGGGTTTTCTCCGCGATCTGCAGATCGGGAGTCACAATCAGCCGCTTGCCGTTCTGCTTTTCGACAGTGAAGATGAAGTTGTGAATATTCAGCGCCAGGGTTCCCTGCAAACCGCCCGGGCCGGGCAAAATGGAAATATTACAGTTGCTGCCCTCTCAGGTGAAAACACCGCTGAACTTATTGTAACTGAAGAGGGACATGTAGCGTTGCAATTTGAACCACACGATGAAGATCAAACGGTGCGGGTGCTGATCTGGAACGGTGCTGCTGCCGATGAGACTTCTTTTCTGGAACTGGCAGCTGCAAACGAAACCCCCGATGATGTGCAAAGCCTGACCGGTCCCGGGCCTGCCCGCTGGGGCGAACCGCTCGTTACCCGTGGCGAACCTGGTGAAAACGGTACTGCCTACGTGGCAGATAAAATCACAGCCCCTGTGGAAAATCCCTATGACGCACTGATGCATTTTACAGGCATTGATTTTATGGAAGACGGGCGTGCCGTTTTGTCCACTATCCACGGCGATGTCTGGCTTGTTGACGGTCTGGATGATTCCCTGGAGCAAATTAGCTGGCAGCGGTTTGCTACCGGACTGAACATGCCGTTTGGTGTGAAAGTAGTGGATGGAAACATCTATGTATCCAACGAAGATGAGCTGACCCTACTTCATGACCGGAACGGCAGCGGTGAGGCCGATTACTATGAAAACTTCCATAACCTGATCACTCCCGGTGCAGGAGGCTGGAACCAGGCATTTGGCCTGGAGACTGACAGTGAAGGCAATTTCTATTTTGTAAGAGGCCGGGGTAACCGCCTGTCGGATTACAGAAACGGAGTCATACGGGTCTCCGCCGACGGTTCCGGAATGGATCTGATCGCCAGCGGTTTCCGTCAGCCATTTGGAATGGGTATCAGTCCGGAGGGCCTTGTTACCGTTTCACAGCAGGAAGGAACCTGGGTTCCCCAAACACCGGTACACATGATTGATCCGGAAAACAGAAAAGGGAGTTTTTACGGATATCAGCCGGCCCAGTTCCGAACCGAAGATCCCTATCCGCGTGAACTCGGTTATGAACCGCCAATTTTATGGCTTCCGAGAAACATCGATAATTCGGGAGGAGGTCAGGTCTGGGTGGATTCGGATAACTGGGGCTTACCCCGCGGACAGATGCTGCACCTTTCCTACGGCCGAGGCACGTTTAACAAGATTATGTACGAAACGGTGGATGGTGACCGCCAGGGTGCGGTGGTACCTCTTGGCCGGGTCGGTGCAAGGCCGCGGGTCGGCCGGTTTCACCCGGAAGATGGCCATCTGTATGTAGCGGGGTTAAGCCCCGAAGGCTTTGAAAGGATCCGCTATACAGGTGAAACTTTATACCTCCCGGAATCTGTTCATGCCCACGAAAACGGCCTTCGCATTCGTTTTACTCAGGCTCTGGACCCGGAGGCAGCCGGTGATGTCTCGAATTTTAATGTTCACCGATGGAACTACCGCTGGAACCGGGAGTATGGCTCCGAGTACTATTCCGTGGAAAACCCCGACCTGATGGGTGAAGATGAAGTGAACGTTACTTCCGCGTCAGTAAGTGATGACGGAATGGAGATCTTTCTGGAAATTCCCGGTATGGTTCCGGTCATGCAGATGCGAATTTCTTACGACCTGAGGGCATCCGACGGTACTCCCATGCAGCAAGAGATGTACAACAGCGTGCATGCACTCAACCCTCGATTTGATCCTTGATCATAAAAAAAGCGTAATCCCGAATAGAAAAAATAAACAGCAACCTGTGCCCAGTCCAATGAATATCAACCCCATGATTCGCTTTCGGCTCAACATGTACCACATATAAAGCCCGCTGAGTACCATAAGAATCAAGCCTGCGGCCAGGGCATCCATTGAAAAACTCCAGATTTGGGTCAAAATCCAGTTTCGTTTTTCATCTGTCTGGTTTCTTGCCCCTGTGAACGTATGCAGCATACGAATGATACCCCAGGAGTTCACCTGTGTCTCAGTCAGATCAGCAAGATTTTTTTCAAAATTCGCTTCAATAACAAGTAATTGGCCGGGCCTGCGCACTTGCAGATGAAACTCATTTTCTGAATCCCCCCAACCTGTTTCATGAATCTCGCCCCTGATTGCAAGCTGACTCATTAAATTTTTTGCAATTGCAAGATCTCCGTTCTCAGGCGGCTGAATAATTTGGCGTTGGAAATCGGTTACCTGACGGTCAGGCCAATAATTTGAAACAGACCACTCCGGATTGTTTAAAAGGAGCCCTGACAGGGAAAAAAGCCAGATAAAAAGAAGAAAGTAAAGTCCGGCATAGATATGCAGTTTCCGGTTCAGCGTTCTGAAAGTGGTACGTTTAAGGTGATTGCTGTCATAATCCGCCTTTTTTTCTGCTTTTTTTGAAAAATTACTCATCATTTCACCTCAGCATTGTCAGAATGATGGAAAAGAAAGAGAAAAAGCCCAATCCTAAAAAAATCAGCCCTGTCTTTTTTTCGGCTTTCATCACGCTCCACATGTACACACCACTTGCGGTTACAAACAGAATAAAATAGACCGTGATATCAGCCAGCCATCCCCATATCCGAACATAAATCCAGTTACCGCGAATACTTACCAAATGAGAGCCCGGCATTTCATGCAGGAAAACCATCGCGTCCCAAACACCTGTATGTTGTCTTTCTACCTCGGCAGTACCCTCAGACAGATTCGCACGAATCACCTTGTTCAGGCCAGGCTTATCCAGGGGAAAAGAGATGAGGTTAGAGTTTTGATTGTAGTTCACCCAGCTCATTTCACCTGTAAGATTTATCTGCTGCATGATCAGCCGTGCCAATTCGCGGCTGTTTCCCTCATCCGGCACCGAAATATTATAGCTGATCGTCTCTGTCTCTGCCTCACTCCAGGGTTTCCAGTTATGATTGAGGAAAAAAACACTCACCGCATAAATCAATAAAAAAGGGCTTATAAATAAGCCAATATACAGATGAAGATTTCGTATCTGGCGATACACAGTTTTTGAAGATGATTTGGATCGATTTAGCTTTTTTTTGAACAATGGTCTGGTTTATTTGTGAGAAATAATTCATTCCCGCTGAATCTTTGACAGGCAAATCACGGATCATGTATTAATGGCCCGATTCTTTGTGTACTCACAACAAAATTGTCAAAATAACGTGTCTGATTGGCGATGGCACCGTTGTTCCAGTAGTTTTCAAGAAATATGGCATTGATTCCGGGATTGTCCGGGTTTTGATTGAAATCTCCGTGCCAGTTGTAATCATCTCTGCCCGCCTGCAGCTCGCCGTCAATCCAGAATTCAAAAATCCCGTCCGATTCCCCGGGAGTATTCAGCTTCACCCGGACCTCAATACTGTACCATTTTCCGACTGAATCGGGATGGAAGATGGCATCTTTTCCATTCACAGCTCCCAGCCATCTCAGGTTATCGAAATCGTTATACCTGGTTGAAACCACATAACCCTGTTCATCAATACCGCTGGCCGGATCCATCCTGAGATGACGTTGCTGCGGGCCGCCATCCCATACGTGAGCGATATGTCCCTGCTTCCATCCCTCCATCAGCGTCATCGAACGGGTTAGTTTATATCCGCCCCCGCCAACCCAGTCCGCTTCATGACATAAATCAAACCGCCAATAGATTTCATGGAAGTTTTCATTGGGACTTACCGCTTTATTTCCCGCAGATGCATCCTGGTGCCTGCCAAATGAAAATTTAAGATTTCCATTTTCCACTCTTCCTTGTTTAAAATCAACCCGGAGGCCCCGTCCGCCACCTCTGCCTACCGTATCTGCTATAACAAAACTTCCATTTTGGGAAACATATTCAAAATAACGGTCTTCCAGAGGTTCACTGCTTTCAAAATCATCACAAAAAATCCAGCCTTCACCCATTTCACCACAGAGGTCAACCGGCATGGCATTGTCTGCTTGGCAGCCTTTGTCCGCAGCGATCTCTTCCTCTTTTTTTTCATCTTCCGTTGAACTTCCGGCATCATTTACTTTACACCCAGCGTAGGTGAAACTTGCAAAGGTGATAAACAAAATCACAAATGGGAAAAATGCCGGAACTTTTCTGATCGTGTTGCTGATGGATCGCCCCATAACCGGCTTAATGAAGAGTTACGTTTGCAGGATATGCGTAATCCAGCCATAAATTTTCGATAAATTCAGCTCCCGGATCATGATCCAAAACAACGTACCGGTACCGAAACCGGAGAGATTCACCGGGGTCAATGGTGATATCACCCATCGCCGCCGCACTAAATGCGAAGAACGGTTCTCTCAAATTCATAAAAATGGGCTCGGGAAACGCCAGGTTTTCGGGATGGACCAGAATAACAATTCCGGGATGCTCTCCGTCAACCACTCCGGAAAGATAGGCCCACTTTGCCCTGGATTGATGAGCGTCAATATGAGACCAGACATCCCGGATCGGCTCGCCGTCGGTTCTTGTTTTTCCTTCTGATGTGAGCAGCCGTGTGTTCTCTTCACCAAGCCAGGAAGGATTCCCGCGGAAGCTGATTCCCCCATAAACATGTTCATGAATCATAAATGGGTGTTCAGTGATATTCTGCTGTTCCGATTCCAGGTCAAACATATAGACAGGCTGCTCCTCTCTTTCAAGAACATGATGAACCCGGACCGTCCAGTTTTCGGATAAAATGGTTACATCTGTGTCCCCCGTTTTGTCGATAAAATGGTGGGTTGCCTGAACCCCGCCATGAACCGGCCCGCTCCAGGTATTGTCCACGCTATGTACTTCAACCAGCCCGGCGCCGGACGCCGGCGTCCAGAATGAAGGGCTTCTTCCGTCAAATTCGGTTCGTGACCACCCGCTCCAGATTCCGTTCTGATGGGGGCGGTCCGGGTGATAATGATCTGTTATGACTGCTCCTCCCGGGCTAATAACCGGATGGATGTATCCTCCGCGGGCAAAAAGTTCATCCAGTTCACCCAAATCAGCCCCTTCCGCCCCCGACCTGTAATGGAGCACGGGATTTCCCCCTTCAGTAAAAAATGCAACGGCATCGTCCAGGTGCTGATATGAAATGCCGTTATGATCAGAATCTTCCGAGGGAACCATTTGAAATGTGATGCTTTCACCTGCACGCAATTCCGGCAGAATAAAATAGGCTGTAGTACCTTCAATCTGGACAGGAATACCGCTGCCGTCCGCATCTGAAAGATGGTATGATCCATGTTGCAATGTGTCCGGTACCTGAAAAGAAATGACGGAGTTGAATCTGTCATAGTCTCCGGCATCAACATGAACGTGTAAATTATTATCTGTTGATGATGCACAAGAAACGAAAAGAACAATCAGTAACAGGTGGTATATTTTTTTCATAAATAGAGAATTCTTTTGAGTGTTTATTTTTTAATGACAGGCTGTACCAAAATCAAGGCATCACTCCCCTCGCTACGATTATATCACCCACCCACATCGTTTGCTCTACGGGTGAACCCGGGCCAATCCAGGGGGCAAAAATCAATTTATCAAAGGCCATATCAGGATTTGACCCGGTTCGAAAAAGAATCTGATCAGAAGAGATCAGCAGTTCTCCATCAAGCCAGTACCGGACAGAACCATTCACAAGTCCGATACCATCTTCGATATCGTTCAACCGAAGAAATGCCTCAACGAACTGCCATTCACCCGGAGTGATGGCCGCTTCGGGTGCATCCCAGCTTCTGGAGCTGTACCAGTAGGAGCCGTTCCAAAAACAGTCGCGATTATCCAATTTGCCTTCAAGCCCGTTACATGCGGCAACAGAACGGTTTTCGGTGAAGGGATAGGTGTTGAAATCCCCGTCACATCCTTCAAACGTATCATCATTTCGCAATATGCAGTTATCATCCACATTCCGGCTGTCCTGAAGGGCAATTTTCGGGATCAGATTTACCTGTTCGATATACAGGGTGAGATGGCTGTTTGCGGGGCCTACGTAGTCGG
>SLGL01000219.1 GCA_007123785.1 Balneolaceae bacterium | reverse complement strand
CCCGGCAAACTTGTACGGGACTGGCGTGAAACGAAATAGAGGTTAGAGTTCAGTAAAACCATGTCATCTGGAAAAGTGTGGAAGAGTCACCAGACGAGTCGATCCGCTATCATCCTAATTATCTTAAATGGTTCGTTTTTCGAAAAACTCGTCAGAAGACATTAATCCTGGTTTAAAAATTATCATTATATCTGCTCAATATTTTATTTATGCTAACTGAATCATGCCGAAAAATAACTGTGATTCATTACCCTGATTTTATTTAAATGTTAAGGCTATTGTTTCAAATCAGTCAAGGTTTTTTCAGTTTTTAAAGCTGTTTCGTCAGATAGCCTGCTTATAATAACAGAAAAGCGCTTATTACGGAATATAATACTTGTATCATACTGATTTAAAAGCGCTTTGAAAGGGTGAGAAGAAAAAATATTTTCTGTTTATTTTCGATTTTTGTGCAGGAAATTTCTATCTGAATATGCAAAGTGACATAGAAAATCATCGAACATAAAGTCTGTAACTCAAAAATGGGTTAACTTCCGGTATCCATACCACTTGCACCAATTTGTAACTTTTTCTAAAATGAAGGAATGCAGTTAGACCGATATTTCTCCACTACCGGATTACTGGTAGGAACGTTGTTCTTTGCCCTGTCGATGTCGCCGACCTTATTACCCCGCTCTGAAATTGTACAGGGTGTGATTTCAGGGCTTGCTCTCGTATCAGGCTACGGCGTGGGTGTTTTGTGGGTATGGCTTTGGTCCTATTTTGAATTGCCCAAACCCAAGTCAAAAAATCAGGCCATCATGCAGATTATTGCCGGGGTCATTTTTTTACTGATTGCCGTGATTTTTTTATGGAAGGCAAGCGGCTGGCAAAACTCTGTGCGTGAATTGATGGGCCTCGAAGAAAATGCCACAGTAAACCCTTTCCTGATCGGAACCATCGCTGTAGCTGTATTCCTGACTGTTTTGCTACTGGGCAGGTTGTTTTTGGCCATTAAACGTAACCTTTCCAAAAAGCTCGAACATTATATACCACGACGGGTATCTTATGTAGTAGGACTGGTAACAACCTTTGTACTGTTCTGGTTAGTTGCCAATGGGTTACTATTTTCCCTCCTCTTACAATTTGCCGACTCTTCGTATCAACAATTTGATGCATTGATGGAGCCCGAATATGATCAGCCGGCGGAACCGATAAAAACCGGCAGTATCGAATCTATACTTTCCTGGGAAGAAATGGGCAGAGAAGGACGTCGTTTTCTATCTGTCGGGCCAACTGCGGAAGATATCAGAGAATTTACCTCCGGTGAAGTCCGGGATCCGATTCGTGTATATGTAGGCATGCATGCATCGGAATCGTTCGATGAGCGTGCAACACTTGCTCTTGAAGAACTGATACGCGTAAACGCATTTGACCGCTCGGCACTGGTTATCATTACTCCCACCGGAACAGGATGGGTGGACCCGGCTGCAATTGATCCGCTTGAATATCTCCACCGCGGTGATATTGCCAGTGTGGCTGCACAATACTCCTATTTACCGAGTCCGCTTTCGCTGCTTGCTGAAGATGAATATGGGGCCGACATGGCACGAGCACTGTTTCGTGAAGTCTACAATTACTGGACAGAACTCCCTCACGATGAACGTCCGAAACTTTACCTGCATGGCCTGAGTCTCGGCGCACTCAATTCAGACCGTTCTTTTGACCTGTACGACATTATCAATGATCCCTTTCACGGGGCCCTGTGGGTGGGGCCTCCTTTTCGAAAAAATACATGGAGAACCCTTACACTTGAACGAAATCCCGATTCACCGGCCTGGCTGCCCAAATTTCGGGATGGTTCCGTTGTACGGTTTGCCAATCAAAATGGCGGACTTAATGAAGCAGATTCCGAATGGGGCACATTCAGAATTGCGTACCTGCAATATGCCAGCGATCCGGTTACTTTTTTTGAACCGAGTTCGTTCAGTCATGAACCGGAATGGATGCGGGCACCCCGCGGGCCGGATGTATCCGAAGACCTGCGCTGGTTTCCTATCGTAACTATGTTACAGCTTGCTGCAGATATGGCAACGGGAACTGCACCACGTGGATATGGCCATGAATATGCCGCAGAACACTATTTCGATTCCTGGCTTGCCCTCACTGAACCGCAAGAATGGAGTGATGAAGAACTTTCACGCCTGCGCACTTACTTCGCAGAAAAGAACTATGGACCGAGTTAACTCAAGTTCGAATCCGACTGTGAAGTTCCCAGTATTGGTGATGAGAATAAAAAATTAGTATAAAACTGTATCTATTGCCATGTCAACCTAAAATATAGAATTGAAACGACACTATGTCAGTTAAGCTTTCCATTGACCCAGTTTTCAACCACACCGCTTAAGATTTCCAGAGGTAGCGCACCATTCATCAGCACAACATCGTGAAATTCAGCCAGATCAAATGCATCACCAAGTCCGGATTCAGCTTTTGAACGCAGATCCCGGATGTGCATCATCCCTACTTGATAGGAGAGTGCCTGACCCGGCATTACGATGTACCTTTCAATCTCAGATACCACATCGCCCTTTGACCATCCGGTATTTTTGTACATATAGTCGATAGCTTCCTCTCGTGTCCATCGCTTGATATGAATACCGGAATCTACAACAAGCCGAACGGCCCGTAACATTTCTGCCTGTAGCCGACCAAGGTTTCCATAGGGATCGTTTTCATAGATTCCGATTTCATCCAGCAGCCACTCTGAGTAGAGCGCCCAACCTTCCGTATAAGCCGTAAACGGATAAATTTGACGAATAAGTGGAACACTCTCGATTTCCTGTGCGAGAGCTAACTGAAAATGATGGCCCGGAACGGTTTCATGGGCACTGAGTGTCATCATGCCGTACCTGGTTACTTCCTCAATATTTCTGAGGTTAATAAAAAAGATACCCGGGCGGGTTCCGTCCATAGCCGGAATGTTATAGCGGGCGAATGGCGCAGTCTCCTGCAAATATTCCGGAACCCGTCTAACTTCGATATCCGCTTTGGGCGTTCGCTTAAACAGAGAAGCTGTTTTCTCGTACAGAAATTGAATTTTTTTGGAATAATCGGCGATAATCTGCTCACGAACATCCGCTGTGTCGGGGTAAAACATATCGGGATTTTCATCCAGGAACGTAAACCGATCGGCAACCGTCTCCCCATTTATTCCTATCTGATCAAAAAGTTCAAACATTTCCATTTTGATGCGCTCCACTTCTTTGAGTCCGGTTTGATGCAGATCTTCAGGTGATAAAGACAGCGTTGTATGTAATCGGGTAACATACCGGTAATACTCCTCTCCATCCGGCAGTGCCCATACACCTGCATCATCTCCGGCTTTAGGGTGAAGCTCTTGAAAAGTTTCAATCAGGTAGCCGTATCCCGTGCTCACTTCATTTTGAATCGCTGATAATGCATCGGCGAGAAGCCTGTTTTTTTCATCTTCATTAATGCTGTTCAGTTCGGCAAGGGTGGTTTCAAGATTGTCATAAAGCGGGTTTTTTCCAGCAGGCTGAGATATAAAATCATTCATTTCCCTCAGCACGTGATCTATCACAAATTGCGGGGGAATAACACCCCGATCTGCCCGGTAATTCACCGACTCCCGAACCTGTTCAAATTTGGTTTCAAAAGCCCGCAGCCTTTTGATATAGTTTTCCGCACTCTTTTTATCGACGATCTGATGGTTGGTGGTCATGAATTCAGGCAGGCCGCTCTGAATACCGAAGGTCTGATTCAAAGGGTAGTCGTGAAAGAGCCAGGATTCACCTTCAATATTGGTTTCCAGCAGCCATTCTACCATGTCGTAGGTAATTGCTTTCTGGCCGGATAACCGGTCCCTGTTGTATGATTGAAGCGTCTCCAGGTACTGTTTATCCCTCTCCAGCATTTTATAATCATGTGCAGGTGAAGCATCCGTAAGTTTGTGGCTGTGAAAATCCATTACGGTGTTATCAACCACACCGATTATGGTTAGTATTTCAGGCTCTGAAAGGGCAGCTCCTATCAGATAACGATCAAAAAAGTGGTCGATGTTAAAGGGCTTGCCCCAGATTAGTTTGTAGCCCCATATCCCAGAAACGAGAAGCAATACGGCTAAAGAATAAAGAATAACTTTTTTCACATTGATGTTATTTCAGTTCGCAGGCTAAATGATTTTTTTTGGGGGGCTTCAAATGTGAAATAAAGTTTGGAGTATCGGTTTTACAGCTGTCCATCCACCATCTGGCTGTGAGCATAATCCACCGCTCTTGCGGTTAGTGCCATGTAGGTGATACTGGGATTTTGCGTGCCGGCACTGGTCATGCAGGAGCCGTCAGTCACAAATACATTAGGCACCTCATGCATCTGGTTCCATCGGTTCAGCACGCTGTTATTCGGATCGTGTCCCATTCGGGCAGTGCCCATTTCATGAATACAGGCCCCAACAGCTGTAGCATTGTTGCTTGATCTGATGTTGACACACCCCGCAGCTTCCAGCATCTCTACTGCACACTGAACTCCATGTACTCGAAGCTTTTCTTCATTCTCGCGAAGTTTTGCATCAAACGTTATGATGGGGATGCCGTATTGATCGGTTTTTTTAAAATTGAGGTACATTCGATTATCATGATAGGGAAGCAGTTCGCCGAAACAGGTCATCCCGATCTGCCAGGCACCCGGCTGAAAAACAACATCTTTTAAATCTTGGCCTATAACACCTTCCGGGATATTGTTGATACGCTGTGCTGACCCCTGGTAGCCAAAACCACGCAAGTAGTCACTTCTTTTCGACTCTTCATTAATGTTGGTAAACCTCGGGATATAAAAACCGACCGGTTTGCGGCCTGAGTAATAGGAGTTTTCCAGTTTTGGGAGAATACCAGATGCACCCATCCCATAGTGATGATCCATCATGTTATGCCCCAGTTCACCGCTTGAATTGCCCAGCCCGTTGGGAAAAGCTTCCGAACGGCTGTTCAGCAAAATGGCCGTGGAGCCAACCGTGCTTGCATTAGAGAAAATAAGTCGTGCCGATATTTCCATCTCCTGTTTCGTTTCAGCATCAATCAGGCGTATACCGGTGGCTTTACCGGAACCTTCATCATAAAGAATCTCTTTTACAATACTGTGAGGACGAATCGTAAGGTTGCCTGTCTCCTCAGCCACAGGGAGGGTTGCCGACTGGCTGCTGAAATAAGCACCAAAGGGACAGCCACGCCAGCACCGGTTGCGCGAAACACATCTCCCGCGACGGCCTTTGTGCACCTCTGGGTCATATTCAGTTAGATTGGCCACTCGTCCCGGTGTAACCACTCGATCCGGGTAAACTTTCGCAACGGATTCCCGCAGATGCTGCTCTGCACAATTCAATGGAAATGGTTTTAAAAACTTCCCGTCAGGCACCTGGCTGAGGCCTTCTGCCTGTCCGCTGATGCCCACAAACGTCTCCACATAATCGTACCAGGGTTCAATATCTGCATAGCGAATGGGCCAGTCGATGGCGATTCCTTCCTTTTTATTGGCTTCAAAATCGAGGTCGCTGAAACGGTAACAGTGCCTGCCCCACATTAGCGAACGCCCGCCTGTATGATGGCCGCGAATCCAGTCGAAACGGACATCTTCATCGTAAGGGTATTCATCGTCTTTGTTTACCCAGTGTTTGTTATCCTGACGCACCCACCAGGTGAGCCTGTCCTGCTTTTTGTAATGTTTCTCAATTTCTTCACGGGGAACCCTGTTTTGATAGGGCAGATCCCACATATCATCATTAGCTGTAGGATACTCTCCATGATTTACCATTCTGCCGCGTTCAAGCACAATGGTTTTGTATCCTTTCTTGCAAAGCTCCATGGCTGCATAACCGCCACTGATTCCCGAACCAATTACAATGGCGTCAAAATCTGTAGTGTCTGATCTGTTCATTATATCGCCCACGCTCTGTTATTCACATCATCTACGGAGATACACGGCTCATAATCTCCCGGTATTGGCAAATAGTTGAGATACTCTCTGCCTACTTCTTCTGATGTCAGGTAATATGCAATTACCTGTTGTTTCAATTCGATGTATGCCAGACGGGCACTATCGGTACCTGCCTCAGGGTTCAGCTCCAGGTTTTGCAGAAGTTCAACACGTTCCATTTGTTCAAGTTGCCTGAAATTCTGTTCAGAAAGGTAGATTTCAAGTTCTACCCATTGATCTCTGAAATTGGTTTTAAAATCCATATCAAACACCAGGCCAAACATGGTGTCGATTGTGTGATGCACATTCACATCCGTAGCCGAGGGGCTGTCAGTCCGGGGCAGAATCGTATCGGAAAGAAGGGAAACCAATTCAAACTGATCGGTATCAAAAAAATGCAGATCAGATACTTCTTCTGCCGGTGCCGAGCAACCGGATAAAAAAACCGTGGCAAATGAAGTGGATACAGCACCGCCTGTTAACAAGGCAGTGTATTTAAGCATTTCGCGTCTGTTCATGGGCGCTTGACTAAACGTATAAAAATATTGGGAATTCCATAACCTTATTACCGTTTTTGCGGATACAACAATATGTATCCTCTCAGTTATCAGGTAAATCCAATTTAGAAAAATATCTCTAAACGTCAAGTACAGGAAAGTTTTTGAAGTTACAAATTGATGGACTTATCAGATTTTCTCCAAATTGATACTTTTTCTTCCTACCCTTTCATCCAACCCGTATCATTAAACAGCAAAAATTCTACCGGATTTTACTCCTGATATAACCGGTTTAATCTGTATCTTCTGCGTCCGACTTAAGTAGTATTCATCAACCAAATTTTTAGTTTTTTATGACCGATTCGCAGATGTTCAGCCATATCGCATCAACTCTTGAACTTTCCCCAAAACAGGTTCAGTCCGTTGCTGGTTTTATCGATGAGGGGGCTACCATCCCATTCCTGGCCCGTTACAGGCAGGAAGCCACTGGCAGACTGGATGAGGAACAGCTTCGCTCAGTGAGAGATCTGCTTGAATTTCACCGCACGCTGGAAGCCCGCAAAACCACCATTCTGAAGGCGATCAAAAAACAGGATAAACTGACTCCTGAATTGGAAGAGAAAATCAAGGCGTGCAAAGATTTGAAAACACTTGAGGACCTCTATCTCCCATACAAGAAAAAACGTAAAACCAAAGGCGACAAAGCCAAAGAGAAAGGCCTCGAACCGCTTGCCCAACTAATTTGGCAGCAGGAGACCGTAAACGGCAATCCGCTCGATTTTGCCCGCGAATATGTGGATGAAGAAAAAGGACTTCCCGATGCAGATACCGCCCTTATCACCTCGCTGGATATTGTGGCAGAGTGGATCAACGAGTCGGTGGAGGTACGTGATGCACTTCGCGCGATCATGCGAAAGCATGGAATCATTACATCAGAAAAAAATCCGGCTGTTAAGGAGCGAACCAATTTTGAAGATTACTACGATTTTCGAAATCGTGTGACATACATCAAGCCGCACCAGACACTGGCGCTGAACCGGGGCGAGAGAGAGAATGTACTTTTTGTAAACCTGGAGATGAATGAAAACCGCACCCTCGAAAACCTGGACGATGTTGTGATCACCAACGACCTCTCCATTTTTACACCTTACCTGCAGGATGCGGTTGAGGATGCCTACAAGCGTCTGCTGTTCCCCTCGCTGGAACGAGAGCTTCGCAACGAACTGACCGAAATAGCAGATGATCACGCCATCGAAACGTTTGCCACCAATCTGAAAAACCTGCTGATGCAGCCCCCGCTGAAGGACCAGGTGGTGATGGGCATCGACCCGGCCTTCCGAACAGGCTGTAAGGTGGCGGTTATCGATGAAACGGGCAACTACCTGGAAGGCTCTACTATCTACCCCACTCCTCCCCAGGAAAAAATTGAGGAGAGTGCTGAGGTGGTGAACCGGTATATCAATAAGCACAACGTAACGCTGATTGCCATCGGCAATGGCACCGGCAGCCGGGAGACAGAAAAATTTATCGCTGATGTAATCCGCGATCGAAAGGATAAAAAACCGGATGAGAACCTGAACTACCTGATCATTAGCGAGGCGGGGGCATCGGTCTATTCGGCCTCTTCTATTGCACGTGAGGAGTTTCCCGATCTGGATGCGGCCCAGCGCGGCAATATCTCAATCGCCCGGCGGGTTCAAGATCCTTTAGCCGAACTGGTGAAAATTGATCCAAAATCGATCGGAGTGGGACTTTATCAGCACGATCTCAATCAAACCGCCCTCTCCAAAAAACTGGATGATGTGGTGGAAAGCTGTGTGAACGATGTGGGCGTAAACCTGAATACGGCCAGCTCGGAACTGCTGACACACATCTCGGGACTGAGCCGGAATGTGGCACGTAACATCATCGAATACCGCGAGAAGAAAGGGAGGTTCAAAAGCCGGGATGAGATCAGGAAGATTTCAGGTGTTGGGGATTTCCGGTTTCAGCAGGCGGCCGGGTTTTTGCGAATCCCCGAAGCCGTTCATCCGCTGGATAACACTGCTATCCATCCCGAAAGCTATCAGGCCACCGAAAAGCTCTGCAACCTGTTCGGTATCAATGTAGAGAATCTCTTTAAAGAGCAGAAAAAAATTAAGGCGGCGTTCGACGACATCGACAAAGAAGAGGTAGCCGGTCAGATGGGAGTGGGAGTTCCCACGCTGGAGCTGATTATCGAGAACCTTCGCAAACCGGGCCGCGACCCGCGTGAATCCCTGCCCAAACCTCTGCTTCGTCAGGATGTACTAAAAATGGAAGATCTTTCTACCGGCATGAAGCTGGAAGGAACCGTGCGAAATGTAGTGGATTTTGGCGCTTTCGTGGATATCGGCGTTAAGCAGGACGGGCTGCTGCACATCTCCAATATGTCGAAAGAAAAACGCGTGGAAGACCCACACGATGTAGTGGCTGTTGGCGACATTATCAACGTGGAAATTACCAATATCGACCTTGAACGCGGACGCATCGGTCTGGCTTTGGTTTAATAATGGTTTAATCCTGTACATCTGCTGGGTAATGGAGCATAAGCGGGGTGCTTACACCATTCCTGCTGTTTGGAAAAATAATGGTGCCCCCTCCCAATGAAAATTCAAGCAATCCCAACCTTCAGGCAACGGCTGCAAATCAATTTTTTCACACACCAGCTTCTTCTATCACAGTCACGGTTTTTTCGAGACCGGTTTTGGCCACTTCTAGCAGGTCTTGTTCCCAGTATTGCGGGTTAAAAAGCTGGAGTGATACGAATTCATCGAAACCGGTTTTTTTCAGGTCTCTTAAAATATCGGCCAGCGGAAAAATGCCATCACCGGGATAGACGCGGTGCTCATCTTCGAGTTCTTCGCGGGGCGGATCGGAAGGAACGTCGTTAATTTGAAAAATTGCGATAAAACTCCCCCGGATGTGCTTCAGCCCGTTGAAACCGGAACCCCCTGCGTACATATGAAATGTATCCGGGATGATTTTCGCCTCGGGGTGATCGGCATTCAGCGCGATGGCACTCGCCTGCCCGATTCGCTGGTTGTGGGGCAAAAACTGCAGGAAGTTCAGGGCCGGTATCACATCATAGTCGTTAATGCCCATTTCGAGCAACTCATGAAATTTTTCTGCTGCAAAATTCAGGTCATATTCCTGCCAGGGACGGGCAGGTGTCAGTACAGTCTGAATGTACTTTGCACCCACTTCCGAAGCCTGTCTGAACCGGTGGCGATGATCTTCCTCCCGCTCCTCCCACTCTTCCTGTGTGGGTGGAATCGCATTCCAGAGCGCCACAACATTGGGCACTTTCATCCCGTAATCTTCAATTCTGCGATGAAGTTCCCGGATGTCACCGCCAGCCTCTTCGTAATCGTTCAGCTCTCCCTCCCACGGCTCAATTCCGTCGTAACCGGCCTCTCCAGCGATACGAATTTTCTCGGTAATCTCACCAGCCGGCCGAATGGTGGAAGTATCCAGCGAAACCGGCCAGGGGCTTCTCCCGTTTTGATATCGCGCGGATTCTTTTTTCACTAAAGTCGAAGCACCGGAGAAAACCATGCCTGCCGCTGCAGCTGAGCTGCCTGTTAAAAATTTTCTTCTGGAAATTGAGTTTTTGTTCATTTTACTGTTGGTAAGTGTTTTGTTAATCAAATAACGAGTAATATAAAGTGTTTCAACAATTCTTGTTATTATAAAACTCCCCCCGGTATGGTAAAAGTTGATGTTAGTACTATTTGAGTAAATCACTCATTTTTATTTTTGGATTCATTCAAGGATTAGCCACATAGCATTAGATTAATAGCTGATTAAAATTGATGTTTTTACGGGGAGAATACTACAATTAATTATTATACCTATCTTCTCGTAAACAAATCTATAAACGTCATGAAATTATCAAGAATATATCTGGATACGTCTGTAATTGGTGGATGTCATGATGAAGAGTTTGCTACTTGGTCAAATGGATTGATGAAGGATTTCAGATTAAAAAATTATTTGCCAGTGTTGTCACAATTAACATTCAATGAAATAAGTAAAGCTCCCGAACCGGTTCAGGAACACTAACAAATTTACTGGACTATGAGCCTGAAATTCTTGAAATCACCGAAGAAGCCTTACTCCTATAAGAGGAGTATTTAAACCGAAAAATTCTTACTCCAAAATTTTGCGATGATGCCTTACACATAGCTTTAGCCTCGTTAGCCAACGTGGATGTTTTGGTCAGCTGGAATTTTCGCAATATTGTACATTATGACAAGATTCGCCTATTCAATGCCGTTAACATTGAAAACGGGCTGAAATCCATTGATATTTACTCACCACGTGAGGTGACCAATTATGAAGAATAAAAAATTTGATACCGTCCAAACGATTCGGTCTATCCGGGATAAAAATTACGAAGAGACCAAAGATATGACTCGCCAGGAGTTATTGGAGTGGTATAAAAAAAGAGGAGAGGCTGCGAAAGATCATTTCAGGCGATCTTCTCAAGGCTTGAAAATAAGTTATTGATTTTACAATCTCGTCTGACCACACTCATAGAACAATGAACGATCGAATCAAAGAGTCCGATTGGAAAATATTCAAGGAGTTACAGCCACTTGCCTTGCAGAGATATTGCGAAGGAATAATGGAGGAAGTAGATCAGATAATAAGCGATACCAAGAGAGATTCTCATGAACGATATATTGAAATGTACAAAATAGTTCGAGATGGTGATAAAAAGCTGGCTCACATGTTCGATGGTTTCAGCCGCTCCAGGGCATTAGACCAATTAGTAATGTATTATGGTAACGACTTGTTGAGTGAAGAAGAAGTAGCTCAATTAAGTGAAGAAACCCAAGAAAAAATTCTTGCTATTCTAAAGCTCTGGGAAGAATTATAGAGCTCCTTTCTTTCACTCTTTTTTTAAAGATAAGATTGGGCATCGAGTGGTAAAATAACGGTTTGGCAAATAACCGGCGGGACAAGAAACTCTTCAATGCCCGAAATCCAGAACCCGTCCGGTTGAAACGCTTAAGTTTCCGGGGCTATAATCTCGACTTCCAGAAATCAGGACTTCTTTGCTGATGAAGAATTGCAAAAATGACAATGACCTCCTCT
>SLGL01000116.1 GCA_007123785.1 Balneolaceae bacterium | reverse complement strand
CTGACCGCTGACCGCTGACCGCTGACCGCTGACCGCTGACCGCTGACCGCTAAATAAATCAAATCACATTCTCTGCTGTATCCAGCAGCCGGGCAACTTCACGTGCAATTTCTTCCGGTTCTCCTTCAAATTTTTTCCCCGGTTCACGAACAGGTTTTTCCTCATAGGACAGTATGGTTGTTTTCAGGGTATCGACTGAAATCTCCGATTCAAGATCATCTGCAGAGATGGTTTCTACTGGTTTTCGTTTGGATTGCATGATCCCCTTGAGGCTGGGGATACGCGGGTCATTCATATCGTTTGAGCAGGTTACCAGTCCGGGTGATGTTACTTCGACAATTTCCTGGCCCGCATCTCCCTGACGCTTTACGATCAGATGATTGTCTGATCGTTCAAGTCCAACCGCGTTGGTGGAATAGGGCAGGTTCAGCATTTCCGCCAGCATAGATCCTGTCAGTCCGGCATCGGTATCCTGAGCCTGCTTTCCGCAGAAAATAAAATTGTATTCTTTCTCCTTAAAAAACGCCGCAAGAATTTTAGCGTAGGCGTACGAATCGAGTTGATTGTCATATTGGGTAATGATGTGTGTACCCTTATCGGCGCCCATCGCGAGGGTTTTTCGGATCGTTTCTTTTGCTTTTTCCGGACCGATCAGCACAACCTCTATTTCGCAGTTGTGGGCTTCTTTAAGAACAAGTGCTGCTTCAACTGCCGAGGCATCATAAGCGTTCAATATATTGCGATCTGTATCCTGAATGAGCTGTCCGTCTTTGATCTGGAAGGGTGCATTTACATCCGGAACCTGCTTGATACAAATATAGAATTTCATACTTGATGGTTTGTTTTCTGTAGTTTAATCAATTTTATTTTCAATCGGCAAACTTGCAAATTTCCTGGTTTTTTCATCCAAAATGATGAAAAATCAGGACAATTTCTGCCTGACTTATGAAGTTACATAGCATGAGTGGAACCGCTTTTTTCTTCTATTTTCCAATATACAAAAGATGTTCTATAATATTTTGAAGCCGTGAAGAGATCTCTTTTCTGCAAGTCCGGTTTTTTCATTTAACAACCTTATATTGTATGCCGTTTGTTCTAATTGAATTTTGATCTGCTTTGCCCAAAATATCCATTCGTCCAAAAAATCCGGCCTTTACAACAGTGATCCTTACAACAGGAGTCATTGTACTGGGATTGTTTTGGACTGGCACGGTAGCTATTGAGGAGAGAATCATCACTTTGCGTTATTTTCTGTTTGGGCTCACCGGTTTGGCAGCATTTTCCACTCCCTATCTTCTGTTCCCGGATAAAAACGCAACAATTATTCAGCTCGGCAATCTTAACAGACAATTACTGAATCTTTATCTGCTGAAAAAACTTTTTGCTTTTACCTGGCCTGTTTTTCTGCTGCTTGCTGTGATGGCTCTGGGTGATCTGAACCGGCCATTTGATGATTTTGCTCAGAAACTTTTCTACCTGCTCTCTTCACTCTTTCTGTTTTCTGGTATCTGCCTTTATTCGATGGTCAGATATGTAAAATGTGGTCCCGATTCGCAATTCTGGCAAGAATCGGAAAAGGGGCGGAAACTTCGACAGCAGATGGCCGATTTTTTTAAATATCCCATCGATCCCGGTTCCATTCCAAGTCTCATCAATACGATTTTAGTGCTTCTGTTCGGTTCGGCTGCTATCATTGCAGGTACTCTATTCAGCGACTGGTTTAATCCGGCTGCAGAAACTGCGATGATGTTTCTGATTTTATTGTACGGTATTGGCAAAATTCAGAAACATTCGGATGAAGCTGTGAGGAATTACTACTCGACCAATGCATTTTTCCGTGAGTTTTTCGGTGCGAACCTGAAAGGTGAAGAAACCGCCAGCAGGAGGGAGGTAGAGCAGCTCTGGTGGGTTCCCGCCCGATGGAGGATGCATGTATGGCAGTTTCTGGTTCAATCTGACCGGAAAATTCCTGCCGGACGGGTTGTAGCGGCAGGACACTTGCTGGTTCTGTTTATTGCCTATCAGCGGCCCGACTCTGAATTTTTGACGATAACATGGCTGATATTTGCTCTGCTGCATCATTTACTCATGCTGCTAACGTTTCAACCCGAATTTGCCCCTGCCTGGCTGATGCGATGGATTGATTCTGCCTCAGCCTGGTTTTTCAGTCGTTTCTGGATGCAGCTCCGTTGGGTAATTCCGCTTCTGCTGGGGATGAATGTACAGTATTTTCTGTTTGGGATGCCCGGATTCGAAAGCCAGGCTGTTGTTATCGCGATCTATCTTGCTGCGGCGATGATTGTATCTGCCTATGGAACGTCCAAAATCACAAAAGAAATCAAATCGTAACATGCTTGAGATTAAGAATCTGACCAAACAATATAAGGCCGGTAAACCGATATTTTCGGACATATCCAAAGTGTGCAAAGCGGGTGCCGGGATCGGCCTGGTGGGACCGAATGGATCGGGCAAAACTACATTTCTGCGGATTTTATCTGTGAATTCTTTCCCGACAAGTGGCAAGGTGATGTTTAACGGGTCGGATATTCATCAGTCACCTTCAGAGTATTTAAAAAAAGTTGGGCTGGTTCATGACGAAGAGTCCCTGCCGCAGCATCTCACAGCTTTGGAACTGCTCGAATGGATTTTACGCAGCCGTAAGGTTTGGGATGAGAAGGGTTTAGAAAAAATTAATCGTCTGCTGGATGAACTGGCTCTGGCTGAACGGGATGAGCCGATCGGAACCTACTCTACAGGAATGAAGAAAAAAACACAAATTGCATCGGCATTTATTGTTGAGCCGGATTTACTCATCATGGACGAACCCCTTCGCGGCCTTGATGAAGCTACACGGAATGTCGTGATGAAAATGATCGCAGATTCAAAAATGACAAAGAATACTCTTATATTTATGGCCTCTCATTCCATGAGGTCCCTGAACGGATTATTTGATGAGATTTTGGAATTCCCTCTAAAATGACCTGTTATTTTCATCTACTCACGAATACTGAAATCTATATATAACGATACACCCCCCAATGTCTGAAATCATATTACCTGAAGTAGAACTAAATATTTATTCACCTAAATCTCCT
>SLGL01000204.1 GCA_007123785.1 Balneolaceae bacterium | reverse complement strand
CCAACGGTTGCAGCAATGACAACCAGGTCATCCGGATATTCTTCGAGGGCCTGCTGAAAGCCGGGAAAGGCACTCAGGCAGGGACCACACCAGCTTTCCCAAAAATCGAGTACAACCACTGAACCTTTAAAGTCGGTAACAGTGACAGTATTTCCGTGCCAATCGGTGAATTCATACCCTTCAACCAGGTTTTTATGTTTATTGGAGAGCTCAGAAGATCCGCCTGTGCAGGCAGTAAAAACAATGAGAAAGGCAATAGTGGATATTAATATTCGAATATTTGGCATAAAAAGTTTTTTATCGGCTTATTACTAATGATGTGTCAAGAATGAAGTTTCGCAAGAAACCCGCAATGTTTCCTTGTCACCATTGGCAGTAAGAATGATATAATGCAGCCTTTTTGAAGAAAAAACATTGCGGGTTTTACCGCCTTTTGATCGTTGAAATGACACTAATGTAAGGTACTGTAAAGAAATTCTGTAAATCATGTGAATCATATATAAATTTTCCTTTACATTCAGGCAAAATTCATTCAAAAAGGGGCTTTGAAATAATAAACGTCAGATGATCTCATACAACCTCCAGGCCATTTCAACAGACCTGAAGTATGAATAAGGTTTTGAATGTTACTTGTACCAATACGTCAGACGTTTCTTACAAAGTTCTTTCCAAAATTACTTATTAAAATGACTCACGGAACCCACAATGCAATTGACGACCCCCGAAATGAAAATATTCTGATCTATGTGAATGGTGAACTTTTTCCACGCAATGAGGCTAAAATTTCGGTATTTGACAGCGGATACCTGGTGGGAGACGGAGTGTGGGAGGCAGTGCGACTTCACGAGGGAGTTCTGGTTTTTCTGGATCTGCACCTCGATCGCCTTTGGCAGGCCGCCTCTGCCGTTGGAATGGATCTGAAAATGAGCCGGGGTGAGCTTATAAAAAAAATACAAAAAACTCTGGACGCCAATGAGATGAAGGATGGAGTTCATGTACGTTTTATGCTGACTCGAGGCATTAAAAAAACGCCTTCTCAGGATCCGCGGCTGACAATCAGCGGGCCCAACCTGGTCATTATTCCGGAATATAAAACCGCCTCGGCCGGATCCCGTGAAAAGGGGATTACACTTTTTACGAGTACGATCCGCCGCGGTTCACCTGATTATCTTGATCCCCGCCTCAACTGCCACAGCAAGCTCCATGAAGTACAGGCACTCATCCAGGCACTTGAAGCCGGTGCCGATGAAGCCCTGATGCTTGATGTGAACGGTTTTGTGAGTACCTGCAACGCCACCAATTTTTTTATGGTGAAAAATGGCGAAGTGTGGACATCCAACGGGCAATATTGTATGAATGGGATTACTCGTCACAATATCCTGAGGATTTGCAAAAAGAAGGAGGTCCCCTGTTTTGAAAAAAACTTTTCTCTCTTTGATGTATACGGGGCCGATGAAGCATTTGTCACCGGCACTTTCGGCGCAGTAACACCCGTTACTGCCATAGATGGACGGATCATAGGAGCAGGGGCTTTTGGTCCTGTTAGCAGGAACCTGTATAAATATTATCTTGAATTGATCCGGGAAGAAGTGGAGCGGGCGAATGGATGAAAATGACGGGATTAAACGAATATGCCTTTGGTCCGGGCCCAGAAATATTTCAACTGCATTGATGTACTCTTTTGCGCAGAGGGAAGATACAGCTGTTTATGATGAGCCTCTCTATGCGCACTATCTGCACCATACCGAAGCCAGGGAGTATCATCCAGGAGCAGGGGAGGTGCTGGAAATCATGGAGAATGATGGTAATAAAGTTGTGGAGATGATGCTTGGGCCTCACAATACACCGGTGGTTTTCTTTAAACAGATGACGCATCATCTTGTAAACCTTAATCTTTCTTTCCTCGATAAAACCGTAAACATCATACTTACGCGAAATCCGGCGGATATGCTTCCGTCATACGCCAAAGAAGTTAAGAATCCTTCAATTCGTGATGTGGGCTACCGTCAGCATCTGGAGCTGCTGGAATATCTTGAAAATAGAGGCCATCCGCCCGCGGTACTAACATCCGAAAGTGTTCTAAAAAATCCCGTAAAAACTCTGAGCAGATTATGTGATACAGTCGGCATTTCGTTCGATGAAGCGATGCTGAGCTGGGAAAAAGGCTCTCGTCCTGAAGATGGAGTGTGGGCGAAATACTGGTATCACAATGTGCACAATTCCACTGGTTTCAATAAATACCGACCAAAAACCGATCCTTTTCCGGAACGGCTTAAACCGCTGCTTGAAGAGTGTTTACCGGTTTATGAAAAATTGGCCAGTCGTACTATTTAGCTAAAATGAAGAATTTATATCTTTAAAAAGCTGAATCATGCAAAGTTGAGCCCACTCCGAATAGTCTAAAATGGCTGATTTCACCCCTTCATATAGGCTTTAAAAACAACAAATTTAAATAAAAAGTACTTTTCGGAGTGGGCTCAAAGTTTGAATTTAAACAACTAAACAAGCAGATCGTTTTTCTTGATGAATAAAAATGGTCGAAGCCGTCAGTTTCCTTTCGCCCCGCATTACCGGGAATCAAGTTTTTAGAGTACTCTCTCAGTCCCGCTTTTACAGCGAAACACCCCTAACTGCGGCCTCGGAATTAATAGTTTTATCATTAAAACCAAAAAAAAATTTGAACCGGAGCACAACTATCAGAAATTTTATTCAAAATTCTGATAGTAACCGGCGGATTATTTTCCGGACTATTTAAAACGCACCGTAGTACTGTTTCAAATTGTGCTCTTAATCTCTTACACATGTATGTCAATGAGCTTATAATAAATATAGTTTAGGTCTGGCTGTCTTTTCGTAATCCTATACATGGTTAGTGTGTAAGGTTACTTTGATTGACTGGGTACGGGCAGGTTGTTTTGAAAAATCACTTTGTAAATAATAAATACAGTGTTAACCCATCCTCATGAGAAACCAACCTTTTAACCATTCTGTCACAAAGAGATAACTTATACTTAAAAGGGTAAGAGTAAAAAAAATAAATCCTCCAATAGGGATAAAACCTGTTAGCTCATATAAGGGAAGGTAGATCAATATAATTGTTACAATGATCGTAATAGCTGATGTGTAAAGCAGCCATTGAGAAAGCCGGCTTTTAAAAACAGAACCACGTGTACGAACTACAAAAATTATTCCGATTTCGGTAAGCAAAGATACAAGAAACCAACTTGTACGGAATAGGTCAGGTCCGGTCTGAAATATGAATAACAGTATAGCAAAGGTAAGTAGGTCGAACAGTGTACTTATGAGTCCGAAAAAAACCATAAAATTTCGGATAAAATGAACATTCCACTTTTGAGGGCTTTTCAGAGTTTCGCGGTTCACATGGTCTGTTGAAATTGCAAGTGCTGGCAGGTCGGAGAGAAAATTATTGATTAGTATCTGTTTCGGGAGCATTGGCAAAAAACCAACAAATGCAGAGGCCATAGCCATGCTTATCATATTTCCGAAATTGGCACTGGATGTGGTGAAAATGTACTTTAGTGTGTTGGCGAACGTACGACGCCCTTCCTCGATTCCGCTGTTTAATACAGAAAGATCTTTTTCCAGCAATACCATATCGGCTGCAGCTTTACCCACATCCACGGCTGAATCAACAGAAAGCGAGATGTCGGCTTCCCACATTGCATTTACATCGTTGATACCGTCTCCCAAGTAACCTACAGTCAAGTCGTTATTTCGAAGTGCGCGGATGATTCTTCCTTTCTGATTTGGGTCGAGTTCTGCAAAATCGGATATCTATTTTCTGCCTTAACGAACATTTTATCGGCAACCGCAAGCACTCTGTAACCTTCATTTCCCCAGTTTTTGAACCGATGTTTCAGTTGTTTTCTGATATGACTGCTAACAGGTACTATATCGTTACCCAGATTCGCAAAATCACACATTTCAAGTACCTGCTTAAATGCTCCATTAGTGATCAGGTGTATGTTCTGCTCATTGTCAGTTACAATAGTTACCCTTTTCCGGATAAAGTCGTAGGGTATTTCATCCAGCTTTATAATACTACTGTACTCCAATTGATCCAATTTGGCTCTTTCTATAATTGCCGCATCAAACGGATTATTCAAACCGGATTCAAAGTGCGCATTCAGGAAGGCAAGGTTCAATACACACTTATTTTCTTTTCCGTCGCAACCGGCTGCTTTTTCAAGCCGGATTACATCTTCAGTTAGTGTTCCGGTTTTATCAGAACAGAGTACATCCATAGATCCAAGATATTCGATGGCATTCAGGTGTCGTACTATGACTCCTTTTTCCGACATTCTCTGGGCACCTTTTGACAGGGTAACGGCAATAATAGCTGGTAAAAGTTCCGGTGCTATCCCGACAGCAAGAGCAACTGCAAATAATAACGATTCTATGGTTGTACGTTCTACGGAAACGTTGGTCATAAAAACAACGATCACCAAAACAAAGGTTATTCGGGTTAATAGGAATCCAAAATGTTTTACACCCTGCTCAAAAGCTGTTTCAGGCCTCCTGAATACCAATTTTTGTGCTATTTGGCCGAAACTAGTTTCCCGACCTGTTTTAGTGATAAGAATTTTTTACCACACCACTACGTACAGATGTTCCCGCAAACAAGGCATTACTCATTTGAGTGACCTGTATACCGGGTTCGAGTATTCCCGTTTTTTTTCTGTGGGAAAAGATTCTCCTGTCAGTGCCGATTCATTTACATATAGGTCTTTTGATGATAGAATGCGCCCGTCAGCCGGAACCATACTTCCGGCCGAAAGTAAAACAATATCTCTCGGTACTATTTCTGAGGCTGGAATTTCGTGTTGATTGCCGTTTCTCAGAACTTTACTGCGAAGTACTATTCTTGCTTTAAGTTTTTCAATGGCTTTTTGGGCATTGAACTCCTGGCGGTACCCGATTATTGCACTGGATACTACTACTGCCAGTATAATTAATGAATCTAGCCACTGTTCCAAGAACAGAGAGATGCCGGCAGCTGAGATAAGTATAAGTATCAGTGGACTTTTAAACTGCTTCAGAAACAACAACAGTCCGCGAATATGAACATTTTGCTTGAATGAATTGTGGCCGAACTTTTTCAGCCGTTCCGAAGCAATGTTCTGGTCCAGCCCATTTTCTGTTGACTCAAGGATTTTGATAAGTTCCGGCTCTGGAATAGCATGCCAGTTGCATACGGCTCCCGGCAATGAGATCTCTGCATTCAGATATTTTATTTTACCCATTGGAATTGCAAAGATTATGTTTTTACTCAGCCCGGCTGAGAAACAAAGTAAAATCTATTGCAGATTAAATCAGAAGTCAGGCTCAAAACTGTCGTTTATGTTTTTTTCGTTATCTTTCTCATCAACTTCTGTCATAATGGCCTCAGTTAGCAAGAGAAGGCCTGCTACAGAAACTGCATTTTCCAGTGCTACCCGAACGACCTTAGTGGGATCTATAATACCATATTCAAACAGATCAACATAACGGTTTACAGATGCATCAAACCCGTGGTTGCCTTTGCCTGTCCTCATTTTTTCAACTACAACACCGGGATCCATACCCGAGTTTTCAGCAATTTGACGGGCAGGAGCTTCCAGAGCATATCGCAGCGTCATGACGCCTGTTCGTTCATCACCTTCAGCTTTCTCGGCTTCCTTTTCAACTGCCGAAATGGTACGAAGTAAAGCAAGACCCGCCCCGGGAACAATTCCTTCTTCAACAGCTGCTTTTGTAGCACTGATAGCATCATCGAACGCTTCTTTCAGGCTTTTTAATTCAGTTTCGGAGGGTGCACCAACTTTTATAACGGCTACTCCACCTGAAAGTCGTGCCAGTCTTTCCTGAAATTTCTCTTTGTCATAATCAGATGTGGTTTTCTGTAGAAGATTACGGATTTCATCGCATCGTTTTTGGATAATTGATTTTTCACCTAAACCTCCAATAATGGTTGTTTTTTCCTTATCAGATACAACCCGCCCTGCCCGGCCTAGCATTTTGAATGTAACAGTATCCAGTTTCAATCCTTTTTCCTCGGAAATTAACTCTGCTCCGGTCAGTACTGCGATATCCTGGAGCATCTCTTTACGGCGGTCACCGAATCCGGGCGCTTTTACAGCCACACAGTTTAATACTCCGCGAAGTCTGTTTACAACCAGGCTTGTCAGGGCTTCACCGTCAACATCTTCTGCAATAATAACCAAAGATTTCTGCTGTTTTGCCACTTCTTCCAGTAATGGCAACAGATCTTTCAGAATACTAATTTTTTTATCGTAAAGAAGAATTACAGGATCATCGAACACGGCCTCCATCTTCTGTGGGTCTGTAATGAAGTAGGCTGAAAGGTAACCTCGATCAAACTGCATCCCTTCAACCATCTCAAGTGTGGTTTCCATTCCTTTTGCTTCTTCAACCGTAATTACACCTTCAGGTCCCACTTTTTCTACGGCATCGGCTACAAGATTGCCCACTTGTTCATTATTATGGGCAGAGATTGCTGCTACTTGAGCCATTTCGATCCGTCCTTTTACCGGACGGGATATATCCGTGAGATTTTGTATTGTCGTTTTCATTCCACGTTCTATTCCCTTTTTCAATTCTATAGCACTGGCTCTGGCAGCTATATTTCGAAGACCTTCCGCATAGATCGAATATGCCAGAATTGTAGAGGTGGATGTACCGTCACCTACCACCTCGCCCGTGCGTTCGGCGGCTTCTTTTAATACCTGCAGACCAATGTTTTCATTCGGGTCTTTCAGATTCATTTCTTTGGCTATCGTAACGCCATCATTGCAAACCAGTGGTTTTCCCCATTTTTTATCGATCAGCACCGATTTTGATTTCGGACCTAGTGTAATCCTGATGGTATCGTATAGCACGGTAGCTCCCCTGAGGATTTTATCCCGTGCTTTTTCTCTGAATATGACTTGTTTGTAGTTCATTAAGTTGATCCTGATTATTTAGTTTCAGACACTATAAATTTATGTCTGTATAAAAATTTTTGGGCATCTTTCAAATCAAAACGGAGAGTGCTTCCGCTTCCGCCACTTTTTGCACCACCCCGACCACACTATCGGGTACAACGGAGATGGAATCTATACCACACTCCACCAGGAATTTTGCATAATCGGCATTATCGCTTGGAGCCTGCCCGCAGAAACCGACTTTAACTCCGGCTTTGTGGGCGCGATCAATAACATCCCGGATTGCGGTTTTTACGGCTGCATCATTTTCATCGAAGAGGTGGGACATGGCCCCGGAATCGCGGTCAACCCCGAGAATGAGCTGTGTGAGATCATTGGAGCCAATTGAGAAACCATCAAAGTATGCGGCGAATTTCTCGGCAAGGATATAGTTCGATGGAATCTCACACATCATGTAGATCTGAAGGCCATTTTCATCTCTTTTTAGTCCGTATTCCTCCATCACATTCAGCACTTTTTCGGCTTCACCAAGCGTACGGCAAAAAGGTATCATAACCACTACATTTTCGAGGCCGATGACTTCGCGTACTTTTTTCAGGGCACGGCATTCAAGTTCAAATCCCTCCCGATATCCATCGCTGTAATAGCGAGATGCTCCCCGCCAGCCCAGCATCGGGTTTTCTTCACGGGGTTCGAACTGTGCACCACCAATAAGACCGGCGTACTCGTTTGTTTTGAAATCACTGGTTCGCACAATTACAGGGTTAGGATACTGTGAAGCCGCAATTTTGGAAATACCACTCGCCAGCCGATCTACAAAGTACTCTTTGAGATCGGGATATCCTGTGGTTAGTTTTCTTATTTTGCGAACATCTTCTTCGTCAGTAATACGATCGGGATGTGCCAGTGCCATTGGATGAATCCTGATGTGGTTACTGATGATAAACTCCATCCGTGCAAGGCCAACTCCTTTTACCGGCAGCTTCCACCACTTAAAAGCCGATTCCGGAGTGGCAAGGTTCAACATAATTTCTGTTTTTGGTTCTGGGAGTGCTCCAAGATCAATCTCTTCAATTTTAAATTTTAGTTTTCCCTCGTAGATTTTTCCGGCATCACCTTCTGCACTTGAAATTGTAATTTCCTGACCGTCTTTTAAACGTTTAGTAGCATCACCGGTGCCAACTACCGCAGCAATACCGAGTTCACGGCTCACTATTGCTGCATGGCAGGTGCGCCCTCCAAAATCGGTTACTATACCTGCTGCGTTTCGTAAAGCGGGGACCCAGTCGGGTTCAGTCATCTCCGTTACCAGGATGGTTTCTGAGTCGATACCAGTCAGATCGGTCGTGTCGTGAACAATTTTTACCTTACCATTTACAATAGTGCTGCCGATGCTAAGACCTGTCATCAATTCTGAGGGTGTTTGCTCTGCAAGAGTATAACTTTTTAAAATATTTCCTTCATTTTGTGAATGGACTGTTTCGGGTCGTGCCTGTACTATAAAAAGTTGTCCGGTAAGGTCATCTTTTACCCATTCGATATCCATTGCCAGTCCGTAGTGATTTTCAATTAATACACCCCATCGTGCAAGCTGAAGGATTTCATTATTATTCAGAACAAAAGACCGTCTTTCAGCAAGTGAGGTGGTTACGTTCTCTGTGCTGTTACCCTCATCTGAAGCGTAAATCATCTTAACCTCTTTTGAACCGAGCACTTTTTCAAGAATAGGTTGTTTGCCTGGATCGTCGAGATGAGGTTTAAAAACAAAAAACTGATCGGGTGTAACAATTCCTTTCACCACATTTTCGCCCAGGCCCCAGGAGCCATTGATAATTATGGCATTCGGGAACCCTGTTTCTGTATCTACGGTGAACATCACACCGGAAGAGCTGCTATCTGCCCGAACCATTTTTTGAACCCCGATTGAGAGAGCCACTTTCATATGGTCAAATCCCATCTTTTCGCGGTACACAATTGCCCGGTTTGTAAACAGTGATGAATAACACTTCTTACAAGCATCCAACAGACTTTCTACACCGTGTATATTCAGATATGTTTCTTGCTGGCCGGCAAAACTGGCATGAGGGAGGTCCTCGGCTGTAGCACTGCTCCGAACGGCCACATCAATCATGGAACTACTGTTTGTATTTATTTGTGCATTCTCAATAAATTGTTTACTGAGCTCAATGTATGCGTTATGGATATTTTCAGCCAGAGGAATTGGAAATATGCTGTTTATAAAAAGCTGACGGATACCTCTTCCGGTTTCATCGAGTGTTAATTTATTGATGTGGAACTGATCCAGGAAATGGCGGATCTTATCATCCAGTTTGTTCGATTTCAAAAAAAAGTGATAGGCATCCGATGTGGTAGCAAAGCCATCGGGTATGTTTACACCCTTTGGTGTAAGGTGATGGAGCATTTCACCCAGAGATGCGTTTTTGCCACCTACCTTGGACACATCACCGATGTTCATATCGGAAAAAGGAATGATATAGGAAGACTGTGATGATTTCATGGTTGTCTGGTAATTTTAATTGTACATTTTTTATCTATTCTTTAAATAGCGGTATACCCGCCGTCCACGAGAAGTGTTTGACCTGTTATAAACGAAGCTTCATCAGACGTTAGCCAGGTAATTGCATTAGCAACCTCGCGTGAATTTCCCAGTCGCCCAATCGGGTGGAGTTTTGTAACAAGCGTTTTCATGGCCGTATCTGTGGTGATCCCGGCTCTTTCCAGCATGGGTGTTTCGATGAATGCCGGTGCTATAGCATTTACCCGAATTCCTTTTGATGAATATTCAATAGCAGCGGTTTTGGTAAGTCCTATCAAGCCGTGTTTGGCTGCTACATAGGCCGGTGCATTTGCAAAACCCACCAAGCCCAGAATGGATGCTACATTTACAATTGAACCAGCACCCTTCTTCAGCATTTCAGGAATCTGGTATTTCATACATAACCACTGCCCTCTAAGGTTGATATTTATCACACGATCCCACTCTTTAACCGGGTATTCGGCTGTCGACTGAAGTTCGCCGCTTACGCCGGCATTATTACATGCACCATCAAGGCTTCCAAATTCATGTACAGTTATCTCAATCAGTTTTTTAACTTCTTGCTCGTACGAAATATCTGCAGCTACAGAAAGTACTGTGCCACCTTTTTTACGAATAAGTTCCTCTGTTTCTTTGAGTTTATCTGCATCCACATCGCTAATGCAGACTGATGCCTTTTTTTCGGCAAATGCAATTGCCGTTTCTCTTCCTATTCCAGACGCTGCACCTGTAATTAATATGATTTTGTTTTTAAACACTGCAGTATCCTCACTTGGTTTGTTATTGATTTCGAGCCGTATTATCCCGGATTTCATTTCACGCCTGTTCCGAACAAACTTGGCGTGAAGAATCGCTTCGCTCTCACAGTAAAGTTGTTGAACGTAATGTAAACTTATTATTTATTGTTATTTATGATCGTAATATCGAATCATCTGATAAAACACCCTGTTTTTACTGCGCCATTATATCTTTGCCTTTCTGAGGAAAAAATCTCCTGGTGAGATTTCCGGACTAATTGAATGTTAATCAATGAAATATCACAACTGAGAATTGGTTCACCGGCAATTTATTGCGTGTTTAGTGGTTCGAATCAAAAAACCTGATTGAACCGGATTCGTCAGTGTTGAGAACAAAAATTGTTCCATTTGACGCTGATCCCGAAGTTCGGTTAAAAAGGTCTGAGAGAACGGGATCGGAAAAACAGTGGCATCGGGTACGCTGTCAGGTAACTATATAGAAAGACAGTTTCACCTGCCGGTGCTACCAATCTTTTGGTTTAATTCACTTTAATCATCTTTGGTTTGACGACTTCGGCTTTTGGAACCACAAGCATCAGGACTCCATCTTTAAATGTAGCCTGAATATTGTCTTCCCGGAGTTTTTCCGGCAATGTAAAGGAACGGTAAAAACTTCCGTGATATCTTTCCTGGCGGATGAAATCCTTTTTTTCGTCTTTTTCTTCTGCTCTACGCTCTCCGGTAATAGTTATACGACCATCCTGAACATTTACTTTGATGTCATTTTTTTCCATTCCCGGAATATCCATTCGAATTTGATACTCATTTTCATCTTCTGTTATGTCGGAATTGGGTGACCAGGTACTTAAAGTTTTTCCGCCGTTTTCACGGCTCCATGAGAATGGCACCAAATCATCGAAAAAATGGTCCATTTCTCGTCTAAGAGATTCAATTGCACTGGGTTCATTGGTTTTTTTGGTAAGTTTCATATTGATTCCTCTCGTTTACTGTTTTCTTTATGATTCATTACTTGCGGGATCGCATCCCGTTTGTACATAAAGAAACAAAGAAGCATGATATCATGATGCAATCGCTATTGGATATCCGTTGTAGTAGAAGAGAGAGAACAGTTATAAGGGTTTTCATTACATAGTAACCCGAGTTTGATTATTGAAAAAGTCTTCCGTCGGCTGGCGGAGAGATTTAGAGGGGTGTTCATTGGATTTTTCAAAATTCTGATAAACATCCCCTGTTTCCCCCTTTTAAGGGGGACTTTCTTTAACAAATTCATAAATCGAACTCAGGTAAGTACGGTAATCAGTGGCCTGCGAAACCTCAGATTCAGATTTGTCGTTTTTTTGTAAAATATGCAGGATTTT